>CANOUM010000103.1 GCA_947570515.1 uncultured Clostridia bacterium | reverse complement strand
TCTCCGAACATACAGGGCATCTGCGGCCGGTGCTGGTAAAATGGGCCGGCGTTACAAAATACTCTAAACCACAGACATTGTGCCGAAGCTTGATCGGAGTAAAGGCTGTTTGATAATTTCCCAGCACGCTGTATTCATTTCCGACCAGCTCATATACCTGCTGCATAAATTCTGCGCCTGTCTTTTTTCGACAAGGGCTGATACAGATATGGTCTCGCCCGTGCAAAATGCTGCTGGGGGTAGTCTGCCATAGCTGTCCGCAGTGACGGCAGTAAAAGGCGGTTGGCTTACCAAAGCCATGAAAGGGCTGCCCGGCATATGTATATCCTCTGCGCTTAAATTCAGGCAGCAGAGAAAAGAATTTTTCTGTGCTTTTACGCTGCTTAGAGGCCGCTGTCTTCTTAGCGCGCTGCAGGCGGGCACAGGCGGGGCAGCCGTGACGGAACAATTCGCTTGGCGTTTTGTAAAATACCTCTCCGCAAATTTTATGGTGAATGTGGAGGGGTGTGCGGCAGTTGGAATAGGAGCCAAGAATTTCATATTCGGTCCCATACCTTTCTATTAGCTTTTGCCGGAGTTCTTCGAGTTTTTGACACCAAGGACATTGTTCATTTTTTAGCAGGGAAGCTGCAGATTTTGTAAATTCCCGCCCGCAAACTTTGCATAACAGGGTAAAACGCGGCGACTTACAGGTTTTATCTTCTTTGAGAAGTTTGAGGGAAGGGGATAGATTCTGCAGCTTGTCTTCCAGAATTTTTTGAGCAGCCTGGGTACGCTGTATTTGTTCAGCCTGTTTTTGTTTTTTAGCTTTTTGCTGTGCCTGACGGAGCTGCTTTTGTTTCTCTTTGTGCAGCTGCTGTGGGGTGATCCCGTCATACAGTCCGTCTTTCTTTGCCTGGCGGAGTTTGCAGTACACAGTAGAGGGATTCATATGTACGATTTCACCGATCTGTTTTTGCGTATATCCTTGCTTACTTAATTCGATGATTTGTAAGACTACAGATTGATTGGCGCTTTGGCGCACAGCGGTCCAATCTACAGCATCAAGGGGATAGAAGCTTAGTTTTTGAAGGATCTCCCTGCGAATCCAGTTTGGTTCAGAGCGGCGGCAGTCCAGTGCGACATACTGTAGCTGAAGAGTCTCGGCAGCGTACTGAGCTTTTTCTGCGTCAATCTTTTGGATCTTTTCCAGCGCATATCCGCCGGGTTCATAATGCTGAGATCCGTGGGTTTCAATGATTAAGGCATGCTTCTGATCGTAAAAATCATATTTGTAATAGACGCTGCGATGATCCTTGGTAAATTTGACTGTATATTGGTGAACAAAAGGGATCTGCAGCTGTTCGAGGAATGCCATCAGATAGCGCTCCGGATAGCTGATGCCATTTCCGCAATAGGGACAGGGAACATGACGTCTTTTATAAATATTCTTGATGCTTTTGCCATACACAATTTTGCCGCACTGCGGGCAGTAGAAGTCAGCTTTGTCATGACAGCCATGCGTGCGGCTGCGCGGGATTGCGGGATCGACGAACCATGCGGCGAAGGCAGGATCCATTTCGGTGATGGTAGGGTGATTGCATTTTTTACAGGTTCTGAGTCTTCCTGCTTTTAGATAGGCTTCTTTAACGGGATACTGATGCCCTTTTTCACATTGGAGCGTATATTGTTTCCGGGATATCTTATTTTGTGAGTCGCTTCGGCTTCTGTCTATGACAGTCATGATGCCATGCCGCGTTTCAAAGGTATCGCCAATTTCATATAAATAGGGGCGATGTCTGAGTGTATCATTGTCTTGCATAGGGACCTCCGGTTCGTTTTGCAGGCTGAAAAATATGTATGAGGGAGGAAAGGAATGAAACAGGAAGAGAGTATTGGGCTTAAAAGAAAAACCGTGATGCTGATGCCTCATCAGGAAGCGTGGGAACGAAATGCTGAAAGTATCATCACGCTGCTGAGGCAGATTTTAGGAGATGCTGCTACCGATATACAGCATATTGGGAGTACTGCCATTTTGACCATTCATGCTAAACCGATTATCGATATTGCGGTGGGAGTTTCGAAAATAGAGGATATTGTGCCTTATATTGCACTGCTGGAGCAGCATGGGATCATTGATCGAGGCGAGGATATAGCAGGACAACGACTGTTTGCTATGGGAGATTTTGAAAATGATACCCGTACGCACCATATTCATGTTGTCCCATATGGCTGTGCAGCTTGGAGACACTATATCAATTTTCGGGATTATCTGAATGCATATCCGGATAAAGCAGCCTTATATGATAAGCGTAAGCAGGAATTGGCGCAGCAGTTTGCTGACGATCGTAAACACTATACAGAAGGTAAGCAGGAACTCATAAATCAGCTGCTGGCAGAAGCGGATAGGTGGAAAGCGGAAACAGAGTCAGTATAAAAAGAGGCCCTTACAAAAACAACGTTGTTTTGTAAGGGCCTCTTTTCTTTATTCGATTCCTACTACTTCGTAGCCGGCATCGACAATAGCCTGTGTAAGCGTTTCTTTAGAAACATCTTTCGATAGGGTGATATAAGCAGCCTTATCCTCCAAACTTACCTGTGCCTCTACGCCGTCGATTGCATTCAAAGCCTTGCTGACAGCGCCGGTGCAATGGTTGCACATCATGCCTTCAATAGAAATTTTCATTGTAAAATCCTCCTTGTTTGATGTTTGAGATGAAGTAATATGAGGAACCGTCGCAGAGACGGATACCTTACTGGGTTTGAAAAACTTGAGACGCAGCGCATTGGTCACTACGCATACGCTGCTAAGGCTCATGGCAGCAGCACCGAACATGGGGCTGAGCTTGAGACCGAAGGGAATGAATAAAAGACCTGCGGCCAAAGGAATACCAATACTATTATAAAAGAAAGCCCAGAAGAGATTTTCTTTGATATTGCGCAGAACAGCTTTGCTCAGCTGTACAGCGGTAACGGCGTCCATGAGATCGCTCTTCATCAATACGATATCGGCGCTTTCCATAGCCACGTCTGTGCCGGCTCCAATGGCAATTCCGACATCGGCTCTGGCGAGAGCCGGTGCATCATTAATACCGTCGCCGATCATAGCTGTGCAATGGCCCTGTTGCTGCAAACGTGCAATTTCCTGTTCTTTATCCTGAGGAAGTACCTCTGCAATCACAGAAGGAATATCCAGCTGGCGGCGAATCGCCTCGGCCGTACGCTGATTGTCGCCGGTCAGCATGACCACTTGAATTCCCATTTCCTTGAAACGATGAATGGCCTCCTGGCTGGTGGGCTTTACTACATCGCTGACAGCGATGATCCCGAGATATTGGCCGTCCTTGGCGAAGATAAGAGGAGTCTTGCCTTCATCCGCTAAACGGATCAGATCCTGCTCTGCGGATGCGATATCGATCTGATGCTCCTGCATGAGAGCACGGTTGCCGGCATAGTACAGAACGCCGTCAATGCTTCCGCGTACACCGCGGCCAGAAATGGCTTCAAAATCCTGTACAGAGGGCAAAGAGAGAGAAAGAGTATCGGCTTGCTTTAAAATGGCTTCGGCAAGAGGATGTTCGCTTTGCTTTTCCAGAGCAGCGGCGATGGTTAATAACTCCTCAGAGGGGAGAGCAGATACGATATCGGTAACCTGCGGACGGCCTTCTGTAATTGTGCCGGTTTTATCCATGACAACGGTATCGATACTATGCGCTGTTTCCAGGGCTTCTCCGGATTTGATGAGGATTCCGTTTTCGGCTCCTTTTCCTGTACCTACCATGATAGCTACAGGAGTGGCAAGGCCAAGCGCACAAGGGCAGGAAACAACCAGTACGGCAATGCCGATGGACATGGCAAATTCAAATGAATATCCCATCAGCAGCCAAACGATGGTGGCAATGAGGGCAATGACCATGACAATGGGGACGAAGATACCGGCGATTTTATCGGCAATTTTAGCAATCGGCGCTTTGCTGGAGCTTGCTTCTTCTACCAGACGGATAATCTGCGCCAGCGTGGTATCGTCGCCTACTTTTGTAGCACGGAATTTGAAAAAACCTGTTTTATTGATGGTGGCAGACACAACCGTATCGCCCGGTCCTTTTTCTACCGGAATACTTTCACCGGTGATGGCAGCCTCATCCAAACTGGAAGATCCCTCCAGGATAACGCCGTCTACCGGAATGCGGCTTCCAGGTTTAACAAGTACGATATCACCGGATAACACATCAGCAGAGGGAATTTCAAGCTGAACGCCGTCACGTTCCACCAATGCTGTTTCTGGCGCCAGATCCATGAGTTTGGAAATAGCTTCACCGGTTTTACCTTTTGAGCGTGCCTCAAGAGTTTTGCCCAGCGTGATCAGCGCTAAAATCATGGCAGCCGATTCAAAATAGAGATCCATATGGTATTGATGCACAAGTTCCATATTGTGTGTGCCCAGCCCATAGCCAATGCGGTAGATCGCGAACACGCCGTAGATTAAGGCAGCGCTGCTGCCAATTGCGATCAGAGTATCCATATTGGGGGCGCCGTGCAGCAGGGTTTTGAATCCAACTTGGTAATATTTGCGGTTTACATAAATGATAGGCAGGCATAATAAAAATTGCGTTAGGCCAAAGGCTACCGCATTTTCCATTCCGGTGAGAAAGCCGGGAAGCGGCAGCCCCATCATAGAGCCCATGGAAACATACATGAGCGGGATTAAAAAAGCAAAAGAAATAATTAAACGGTGCTTCATGCTTTTGGCCTGATCGGCAAGTACATCAGGTTTTTGTGCGCTTTGCGCACTGCTTTTGGCATTAGCGGATGCCTTTTCAGGGAATGCACCATAACCAGCATCGGTGACGGCAGATACAATGGAAGCAGCCGGCAGTATGGTCTCGTCATAGATTACACTCATACTGTTGGTTAAGAGATTGACGTTTACATCTTTTACACCATCCAGCTTGCGTACACATTTGTCAACGCGTGCAGAGCAGGCAGAGCAAGTCATGCCGGTGATCGTATACTTTTCTTTCATGAGTGGAAAGCTCCTTTTTTTATTAGACACCCCCTGGGGGTGTAAGGGTATTATATCTTTTTTGGAAATTGTTGTCAAGTAGAAAAGACAAAATTAATGATCATTGATTTAGTATGGAAAAAATTAGAAGCCTTATGCATGAATCGGGGAGAAATCGTTGGGGGGGGCAGTCATGCGGGAATGACGGAGGGATGGCTTACGATATTACTATGAAAATCAAGGCAAGAATCCCGGAGGGATTTCTTGCTAAGTTTGCTTGTAGTGAACTTGTGCGTACAAGTTATGTGTTGATTTTGAAGACTACATGTATGCAAATCGGCATATTGCGTATATGTCTTTTCAATATATCGTTTGTTATGTGTACGCAAGCGCAGCCTGATATATTTCGGTTAGTCAAGTATTCGTGCTGCACTCTAAGTTTGTCTTTGGCAAACTTGCGATGTCACTATGGTATAAGAAATCCTGAAGGGATTTTTTGCTAAATAAATGGTCATGAATACAATATGGATTAAGCAAGGATTTGGATAATATTGGGATATTAAGGAAGAAACTGAAAACCAGTATGTTGTTGTCAATCATTTGAAAGAATGCTGTAATGTGTTAGTAACTTAAAATGGTTGAGTATTCGAAAAATGAGGTTCGATTGCAGAACAAGGAAGCGAAGAGAAGTGATGAAGTTACGGCAGCATTTTGAGTGGAATGCAACAAGAAAGCGGGGAAAAGAGAGGGTAGTTCTAAAGTTTAAAGGCATCATAATAAAATATGAAATGAGATAATGATGTAAAAAGCTACTCAGCTTGAATTATTGACCAAAATGTTATAATATATAAATTATTTGGAGAGATAATAAATGGGGTGAAGAATTCTGAATGAAATAACTATTGGATCACTGAGTGAGTACTTAAAAACTATTGAGCAGCTTAAGTCATATTATCCAACGGAAATGATGATAAATAATCCAGTGGGTGTACAATTTCTATATAGAGGATTATCTAATAAAGATTATGAATTACTTCCCGGTATCTTTAGAAAGCAAATAGATATAATTGATAAGCTTAAAATCAAAAATGATAGATATCGTGAATGGGCGAAAGAAATAGACATCTTGAAGGCTTTTATTCATGAGGCGAGTTCCATCATTTCTATGCCAATCGAAAGCATTGAACAATGGGCCGAGTATGCACAGCATTATGGGGTACCAACAC
>CANOUM010000102.1 GCA_947570515.1 uncultured Clostridia bacterium | reverse complement strand
TCTTAAACTCGGGATGATACTGTACACCCACATAAAAATCATGCTCCGCAAGCTAGATAGCCTCTGCTAATCGCCCATCCGGAGATAGTCCGCTCAGCACAGCGCCGGCCGCTGTAAAAACTTCTCTGAATGCATTATTAAACTCATAGCGGTGCCGGTGTCTCTCCATAATGTCCGTTTTCCCATAAGCCATGAACAGCTTGCTGCCCTCGGCAGCTTTGCATGGATAGGCTCCCAGCCGCATGGTTCCCCCTTTAGGCAGATTGCCCTGTTGATCCGGCATCAGATCAATGACCAGATGCCGGCTTGTTTCATCGAATTCACGGGAGTTTGCGTCTTCATATCCAAGCACATGGCGTGCAAATTCGATGGCAGCAATCTGCATGCCCAGACAAATGCCAAAATAAGGAACCCTTTGCTCTCTGGCATAGCGCGCCGCCTCAATCATCCCTTCGATGCCGCGATCCCCAAATCCGCCCGGCACAATAATCCCATCCGCATTTCTTAGCAGTGCATCCGCCGTCTGCGATGTGATCTGCTCGCTGTCTACCCAGTCGATCTCCACCTTGACGCCGCTCTCATAGCCTCCATGCTTTAAAGCCTCGCTCACCGAAAGATAGGAGTCATGCAGCTTTACATACTTACCCACGAGGGCAATCCGCACGGATTGGCGGCAGTTTTCAATACGGCTGAGCATAGCCTCCCATTCGCTAAGTTCCGGCGCATGCGGCGCCTCCAGATGCAGCTCTCGAAGCGTGATCTGGGCAAGTCCGGCCTCCTCCAGCATCATAGGCGCAGCATAGAGTACCGGCAGTGTCAGGTTCTGAATCACGCAGTCCTGTTTGACATTGCAGAAGGCCGCGATCTTTTGCAGCACCGGCGGATCCACCGGGCGGTCGCAGCGCGCCACAATCACATCCGGCATGATGCCAAAGGACTGCAGCTCCTTAACGGAATGCTGCGTAGGCTTTGATTTGTGCTCACCGGAGGATTCAAGATACGGAACCAGCGTCACATGAATAAAAAGCCTATTTTCATAGCCCACCTCATGTCCTACCTGGCGAATTGCCTCTAAAAATGGCTGCGATTCGATATCGCCGGTCGTGCCGCCGATCTCCGTGATCACAACATCGGCGTCTGTTTTCTTCTGCACAGAATAAATGAAGGCCTTAATCTCATTCGTAATATGAGGGATCACCTGAATCGTCTCTCCCAGATATTCTCCGCGCCGTTCCTTGTTCAGTACATTCCAGTATACCTTGCCTGTCGTCAGGTTGGAATACTGATTCAGATTTTCGTCTATGAAGCGCTCATAATGCCCCAGATCCAAATCGGTCTCCGCGCCATCCTCTGTCACAAAGACTTCTCCGTGCTGATACGGACTCATCGTACCGGGGTCGATATTGATATAAGGATCCAGTTTCTGTGCTGCCACCTTAAAGCCTCTCGCCTTCAGAAGCCTGCCCAGCGATGCGGCTGTGATGCCCTTTCCAAGTCCTGACACGACGCCGCCCGTTACAAAAATATACTTTGCTGCCATCAGATCATAACCTCCCCTGTAAATACCGTCACCGCTGCGCCCGTCATGTATACCGTCTCATCAGTATACCGAATCTTCAGCTCGCCGCCGCGCAGCCGCACTGTAATTTCCTCATTTTTCGCACAATATCCGTTTAGAACTGCTGCCACAGCCGCCGCACAGGCTCCTGTACCGCAGGCCCAGGTTTCTCCGCTGCCACGTTCCCAGACCCGCATGAGCAGTGTATGCGGATCCAACACCTGTACAAACTCTGTATTCACGCTCTCCGGAAAGAGTGAATCCGTCTCCACGCAGGCTCCTCTCTTTTTAAGATCCAGATCCTCCACATCCGTTTCAAAAATAACGCAGTGCGGATTCCCCATCGACACGCAGGTAATTCTCTGCTCATGCCCTCCTACCAAAACAGGCCGATCCACCACACACGAACCCTCCAGCTGCACCGGAATCTTCTCTGGCGCCAGTATCGCCGGCCCCATATCCACCGTCACGCTTAATACCTGTCCGTCAATCACCTCCAGCGAAAGCTTTTTGATGCCGCTCTTTGTCTCAACGGCAAGCTTTGTTTTGCTCACCCGTCCGCTGTCGTACAGATATTTGCCGACGCACCGGATCCCATTGCCGCACATGCGGCCCTCACTGCCATCTTTATTGAAGATCCTCATCCTTCCGTCTGCGACTGCCGATGGCTCTATCAAAATAATGCCATCGCCTCCAATCCCTAAATGCTCCTGCGAAAGCTGCACACTGAGCGCCTCGGGATTTTCAAGCGCCTGATCAAAGCAATCAAAATAGATATAGTCATTGCCGCAGCCCTGCATTTTTACAAAAGCTCTCTTGCGGCTCTTATGAGACAGGTGATTCATATCCACAAGTTCCACATTGTAAGCTCTGTAACGACTCTGCAAGCTGCCGGCCAGCGCTCTCGCCGTATCCAGCGACGTCAGACAGGGTATGCCCAGCTCAACCGCCTTACGGCGGATTTTGACGCTGTCTCTTGCCGGAATCCGCCCCTTGGCAGAGGTCGAAATAATATACTGAATACAGCCGCTTTCCAGAAGGGTTCTCGTATTGTCTGCCCCCTCATGAATCTTCTTTACCGGCTGCGCCGATAATCCCTGCTTTGTAAGCACGCGCGCTGTGCCCTCGGTCGCAAACAGCTGAAATCCCAGCTTTTCATACTGACGGGCAATATCGCCGATTTCTTTTTTATCGCTATCGCGCACGGTAATCAGCACGCCTCCCTGCTTTTTCATTTCATATCCGGCGGCCACCAGTCCCTTGTACAGCGCTTCCTCCATCGTCCGCGCCACGCCCAGGACTTCTCCCGTGGATTTCATCTCCGGTCCCAGCTGTGTATCCACATTATGCAGCTTTTCAAAGGAAAATACGGGTACCTTGACCGCATAGCGGTCTCCATGCGGATAAAGCCCTCCCTGATAACCCATTGTGCGCAGCGTTTCTCCGGCCATAATCCGGCTTGCCAGCTCCACCATCGGTACGCCGGTCACCTTGCTGATATAGGGCACCGTACGGGAGGAGCGCGGATTGACTTCGATCACATAGATTTGATTTTCATAAATTACATACTGGATGTTGATCAGGCCTTTCGTATGCAGCGACAGCGCCAGCTGCGTTGAATATTCGATCAGCCGCTCCGTCTGCTTTGCTGATACGTTCCATGCAGGATACACAGCAATGGAATCGCCTGAATGCACGCCGGCGCGTTCAATATGCTCCATAATGCCGGGAATCAGCACTGTTTCACCATCGCAGATCGCATCGACTTCCAGTTCCGTTCCCATCAAATACTGATCAATCAGTACTTCATTCTCCCCCTCCTGCGCGAGAATAATTTTCATATATTCCTCAATATCAGCATCGCCAAAGGCGATGATCATATTCTGACCGCCCAGCACATAGCTTGGCCGCATCAGCACCGGATAGCCCAGCTCCTTTGCTGCCGCAAGCGCCTCCTGTTCAGTATGCGCTACCCGTCCCTCCGGCCGTTTAATTCCCAGCATTTCCAGAAGTGCATCAAAACGGCCGCGGTCCTCCGCTGCATCAATGCTGTCTGGCGGCGTCCCTAAAACCGGGATCTGATGCTCCGCCAGACATTTTGTAAGCTTAATGGCCGTCTGACCGCCAAACGCAACTACTGCGCCAACCGGCTGCTCTGCCGCTGCGATATCCAGCACATCCTCTGGTGTCAGCGGTTCAAAATAGAGCCGGTCCGCTGTATTAAAATCCGTTGACACCGTCTCGGGATTGTTATTGACGATCACAACCTCATACCCTGCTTTTTGCAGTGCCCATACGCAGTGCACACAGGCATAATCAAATTCTATCCCCTGTCCAATCCGAATTGGCCCGGACCCCAGCACCATAACGACCGGTTTTTTCTGCAGCCGCGCTTCCATAAAGGGCTTCGCCTCATCACGGCAGCCATGCGCACTGTAAAAATAAGGCGTCTGTGCTGCAAATTCTGCGCTGCAGGTATCCACCATCTGATATGCTGCCGGCTCATGTACCCAGCTTCCTGCCGGAATCACACAATCCGGGAAGCCCCACTTTTTTAGCGTATGATAGAGCGCCTGATCCACCTCCTGCTCATGCATGCTCTCCTCCAGCCTTCGGATATGAAGCAGCTTTTCTAAAAACCACAGATCTATTCCGGTCAGCGCGTGCAGCTCACTGGGTTTTGCGCCGCGGCGCAGCGCTTCATACAGGGCAAAAATCCGTTCATCATCCTGCGCCAAAATCTTTTCATGCAGAGCCTGATCGCTCAGCATCCGCATCGACTCCCTGTTTAAATCATACTGAGAAATCTCAGCGCCGCGCACCGCCTTAAGCAGCGCTTCTTCAAAACTCTTTCCGATTGCCATCACCTCTCCGGTTGCCTTCATCTGCGTACCAAGTCTGCGATCGGCATATACAAACTTGTCAAACGGCCATTTAGGAAATTTGACCACCACATAATCGAGCGCCGGTTCAAAGCATGCCTTGGTTTTGCCCGTCACCTCGTTGGTGATTTCATCCAGACGATATCCCAGTGCAATCTTAGCTGCCACACGTGCGATCGGATAGCCCGTTGCTTTAGAGGCCAGCGCCGAAGAGCGCGATACCCTTGGATTCACCTCGATCACCGCATATTCAAAACTCTGCGGATGAAGAGCAAACTGACAGTTGCATCCTCCCTCAATGCCCATCGCCTGAATGATACTGAGCGCTGCCGAGCGCAGCATCTGATATTCCTTGTCAGCTAACGTAAGCGCCGGCGCAACTACAATAGAATCTCCGGTATGGATCCCCACCGGATCCACGTTTTCCATAGAGCATACGGTAATACAGTTGCCGCTGCCATCACGCATCACCTCAAACTCAATTTCCTTCCAGCCGGCAATGCAGCGCTCCACCAATATCTGCGTAATCGGCGAAAGGCGCAGTCCTGCTTCCGCAATCTCCCTCAGCTGCCCATCATCCTGCGCAATACCGCCGCCAGAACCTCCCAGCGTAAAAGCTGGCCGAATGATCACCGGATAGCCTATCCGGCCGGCAAAATCCACCGCCTCTTCCAGCGTATTCACCACCGCAGACGGAATCACCGGCTGCCCAATGGCCTCCATCGCATCCTTAAACCGCTGCCGATCCTCCGCCCGATCAATCGTCTGCGGATTGGCTCCCAAAAGCTGTACATGGTGCGCCTCCAAAAATCCGCTTTTCGAAAGCTGCATCGAGAGCGTAAGCCCCGTTTGCCCACCAAGGGTGGAAAGCAAACTATCGGGCTTCTCCTTTTCGATGATCCTCTGAAGCGTCTCTATATTGAGCGGTTCGATATAGATATGATCGGCCATGGCATGATCCGTCATGATGGTCGCAGGATTTGAATTAACCAGTACGACCTCCAATCCTTCTTCTTTTAAGGCACGGCAGGCCTGTGTGCCTGCATAATCAAATTCCGCAGCCTGTCCAATCACGATGGGGCCTGATCCGATCACAAGAACCTTATGAATGCTTTTATTCAGCGGCATGTTGCTTTTCCTCCTCCATTTTTTCCAGAAAACGATCAAATAAAAATCCGGTATCCAGCGGTCCGGCGCTTGCTTCCGGATGAAACTGCACCGAAAAAGCCGGATGATCCGTGTATGCAATTCCTTCACAGCTGTCATCATTCAAATTGATAAAGCTTTCCTGCGCCTCCGGCGGCAAGCTGGCCGCTTCTACTGCGTATCCATGATTTTGACTGGTCATATAAATCCGTCCGGAGGCCAGCTCTTTGACCGGCTGATTGGCGCCGCGGTGTCCATAGGGAAGCCGGCTTGTTTTCGCGCCGTGCGCGAGGGCTAATAATTGGTGCCCCAGACAGATTCCGAACATGGGCAGACGGCTGCCATGGCAAAGTCTGCGAAGCTCACTGATGATGGCCGTGTTGTTTGCCGGATCGCCGGGGCCGTTGGAAAGCATTAGCCCATCAAGAGGCAAATGACTGATATCCTGCGCCGATGTGTCCGGAGGCAGCAGCGTGACCCAGCAGCCGCGCCTTATGAGCTCGCGTATGATGTTCTCTTTGGCGCCAAAATCCCAGACGCCAACATGATAACGCGCGTTATGACAGGGATATTCTTTAAAATAGCCTCTGGCGGCGTTTTGAACGGCATCTTGGATCCGATAGCCGGCGATC
>CANOUM010000101.1 GCA_947570515.1 uncultured Clostridia bacterium | reverse complement strand
ACGCTCAACGATCTGGCCGCCCAGTCCGATTATGTCCTCCCCGGCGAAAACGAGGGCAGGATTCTTTGCGGCAGCTGTGATGCCCAGGTCATCAGCGATTTTTACCTTCATCTGGGAGCCGGTGCTGTCATCACTAAGCTTGGAAGCCGCGGCGCCTACGTGGCTGACGCTGCTCATCGCTCCTTTATTCCCGGCTTCGTCGTAAAAAAAGTCGTAGATACCGTGGGAGCCGGCGATGGATTTGCTGCCGGACTCATCAGTGCCCTGCTCGAAGGTGCTTCCTTAGACGAAGCCGCACGGCGCGGCAACGCTATCGGCGCCCTGCAGGTCATGAGCCGCGGCGATAACACCGGACTTCCTAATAGACAGCAGCTAACACAATTCATGCAGGAGGAGGAAATCCATGTCTGATGTATTATCTATCATAGAAAAGATCCGCTTTGTTCCCCTTGTCGTGCTGGACGAAGCCAAAGATGCTGTCAGCTTTGCACGTGCTCTGACAGATGGCGGCATTCCCATCGCGGAAGTGACTTTCCGCACAGCGGCTGCAGAAGAAACGATTACACGCATGAGCCGCGAGGTTCCGGAGATTCTGGTTGGAGCAGGCACGGTGCACAGCATTTTACAGGCTGAAAAAGCCGTGCAGGCGGGCGCGCGCTTTATTGTGACTCCCGGCCTGAATCCTGCTGTTGTACGCTGGTGTCAGGAGCGAGGCATTCCGGTGATTCCGGGCACGGTTACTCCCTCTGATCTGGAGGTAGCTTTAGAACTTGGACTTTCGGTGTGTAAGTTTTTTCCGGCTGAAGCATATGGCGGCGTGAAGACCCTGAAGGCTCTGGCGGGGCCCTATGCGGATATTCGTTTTATGCCAACAGGCGGCGTGAGTACTGCGAATATGCAGGATTATCTTGCACTTTCCAATGTACTGGCCGTTGGCGGCAGCTTTATGGCTCCGGATGCGCTGGTGAAAGAGAAGAAATGGGGCGAAATTACACAGCTTTGCCGCTCCGTCAGGGCAGCTCTGCCGCAGTCTTCTTTAAAATAAGCATATCTTAATTAAATCTTCATTGAATTTACTATTTACAACTTTAACAAATTGTTTTATACTTTCTATCAACAATAATCAATTACCGGCTTTTTCAACGTAAAGATACCGGTTATGAAAGGATGATAAAAATGGCTTTTTGTACAAAATGCGGCGCACAGGTTTCCGAGGAAGCTGCCTTCTGCCCTCAATGCGGAGCCGCTATGAAACAGGCTGCTGAGACTGCACCGGAATCTCAGGTAACGCCAGAACCTGCTGCACAGCAAATGCCTCCTCAACCAGAGACTTGGACGCAGCAGACAAATGAACAGAATTTTCAAAATACGGCTCAGCAGGGATATCAGCAGTACTATCAGGCTCCCCCTGTATATGCCAACAATGATCATACCGCTGACTATACGGCAGAGGATATTTCTAAAAACAAGGTAACCGCTATGGCTGCCTATCTGCTTGGCACAATGGGAATTATTATTTCCTTATTGGCCGCTTCTGATTCACCCTATGCCAGCTTCCATTCCCGTCAGGCTCTAAAGCTGGAAATCATTACCATGCTGCTTGCCGTCATCAGCTTAGTGCTTTGCTGGACCATTTTGGTTCCGATCGCCGGCGTCGTTTGCATGGTCATCATTTATGTTGTTAAGATCATTTGCTTCTTCCAGGTTGCTAACGGAAAAGCTAAGGATGCCCCCATTGTCGGCTCCTTCCCCTTCTTAAAATAATACATAAGAATCATACAAACAAAAAACAGTGAAAGCAGGAATCCCTGCTTTCACTGTTTTTATTTTTCAAGGTAATACTTAACAGCCTGATATACAAACTCTGCCGTACCGCTTCCGCCAGCTTGATCAATGGTTTCTGTAAATCTTCCGCCGCCGGCATACATCTTTGCAAGACCATACAAAATTTCATTGGAGCATGTATAGAAATTCATTGTAATAAACTCCTGCAATTTTTTCACCTGGGCCTGCACCGTCTCTGTTTCCGGTAAAAGCTGACGCATACCGCCAAATTCAGCAAATATTACCATCATCTGCTGATTGATCTCCCCCGTTTCTTTTTCTGTGCGCCCTTTGGATTTTTCTTCGAACTCATGATATTGCGGCGTATGTCCGTACACAGCCTTGGCTTCCTCCGCATAGGCATCAATTTTTCTGGTATCAAATGCGCTAAAATCCATTTTTCCTACTCCTATCGCTTGAATTCCGCGAGCAAGGTCAATCAAATTCTCCAGATGTTCCTTTTTAAGCGTCAGCAGCGTAATCTGCTGCTCCAGCGCTCGATTGCGATCAAAATTAGGACTTTCTAAAATCTCTTTGATCTCTTGTAACGGAAACTCCAGCTCACGAAACAATAAAATCTGCTGCAGCCGTTCCAGCGCCATATCGTCATACAGCCGGTATCCGGCTTCTGTCACCTCCGCCGGCTTTAATAAGCCAATCGAATCATAATAGTGCAGTGTGCGCACACTCACACCTGTTATAGTGCTTACTTCTTTTACTGTCCGCATTTGTCTTTCCTCCTCGCTTGCTCATAGTATAAACTATCACGCTGCGTGAGAGTCAACCAGTATTTTTATATTTTACTGATAAATAATTTTGCGAATCGTCGCCTCAGACAGAGCATACCTTTCCGCCAGCTCGCCAATGGATATCCTGCAAGCATAGAGCCTTCGTATTTCTTCATTGCGCTGCAGATAAAACTGCCTCGTTCCCGTGGTTCCCCATGGCTTTCGCTTTTCTGCCGACGGTACATACAGGATATCTCCTGCTGCATATTGCTGCAGCTGCTTCAGCAAATCATCCGGCAGAATGTCCGCTGCATTCTTATATTCCCTGCTCATCTTTAATAAAATCATCTACGCAGGCATAGCGAACCACCTTGATGCCATGTGTCTCCAATATACTTTGAATCCGCTCTTCCAGTTCATTAGCTCTGACTGCAAACGCCTCCAGATTCTCCGGATCATACTTTGCCAATAAATCCATGGGTTCCAGCCCAAACTCTGTACTCACGACACTGAGTTCCTGCTGCAGCATACACCCCCACTGATAACTGCGCTGCGCATCGCCGTTTCCTGCATAATACCGGATCCTGCGCCATGTATACGACAGCTCGCGATACCAATCTGCCAGACCTGACAGATCGGATGGTTTTCCCGCCTCTGCGGGCATCTGATGCTGCTCTATCAAATGACGTACCATCCGGATCAGCTCATAGCATAGCTGCTTCAGCGCCGCCGCATCCTGCGTATAAATTACGCTCTCCATAGCCGGCAGCAGTCCCTCCGGCAGCAGCGGCATCCCGCGAAGCTCCTGCAGAAAGTCCTCCTGTGAATTTTTCAGGTACGTATGGTTGAGGCAGGCCAGTGTAATAGCCAGATAATCTTGAATATATCCTGCGGCCAGCCGCAAAGAGCTCATATCTTCCTTAAAAATCATGGTTTTAAAGAGCTCCATGGCCGTGTCCAGATTTTCGAGCGCTTTCTGATACATGAACGCTGCATCCTGCAGATTGCCATACAGCTTTTGCTGTATGGCCTTGAATCTGGCTGCGTCCTCCGGCGTGCGGCTATAGATGATACGCGCATCTGCCAGAACACTGGTATTAAAGTCTTCCATACGGGCCATCCCTTCAAGACGCTCCCAGGAACGCGGATACAAATCCAGTCCGATGTCATGAATGATCATCGTACGGGCTAACTCGTTTCCGCGCGGTGTAGCAGGCACATAATAATCAAATGCTTTTTTGAAATCATCCTCTGGCAGCACCAGATGATCATGCACCACCACCAGGCTAATATCGTCTGGATACTCCGTTTCAATTGTATGCAGCAGCCACTCCCGCAGCTTTTGTTTTTCCTGTTTCATTATAATCTCCTCTTCTATTTATTATCTTAATCAATACGGATCCGCCGCTTCCAATCCTTCGGCCATGCCTTTGCGAATGGTTTTTAGATCGGAACAAGATCATTATAGCATCTCCCTCTCTTTCCTCTCAAGAGAATGCTTTTGTATAAAAAAACTTTCTTAAAATGGATTTTTAGCAAATAAAACGGCACATGCCGAAACATGCGCCGTTTTGAATCATTTTACCGAGCGATAGCCTATAGCATCTTATGAACGATCAAAGTATAGATACGGTTATGAATATCCTTGTTGATCTCGCGCATGGCTGAATCTGTCAATTTAGCATGGTTATCGCAGTATTCTCTGAATGTTCCTGCCAGAATATAATGAGGCATGCTCTTTTCAGGCAGCTTATCTAAAAGCTGCGCTTACTCCCAGCCTGATCCCATATAGCTATTAAAAATGATGTCTTTTATAAAGCGTATAACGGGCACAGCAATATCTGGCGGAAGCGTGTCCAGTCCCTGCGCTATGTTTTCACCATAATCCAGTAAATACAGATATTGGCTGTATTTTTTGATATTCTCAGTCTTTGCCCTGACAACACGATACATCTTTCGATAGATCGCATCATCCATGCATACTCCTTCAGCATGAAAATCTTCTATGACTGTATTGCGGTATACATAGTGTGCATAGCACCTTGCCAACTGTTTTTCTGTAAATAACGACTGCTCCATGAAAACCCTCAAGCATTATAATTATAAGCCAAGCAGCTTTTTAAAGCGCTCAATATAATCCGCCGCCGTATCCTTCCGGTTGCTTTCTGCAAAAATCCGCAGCAGCGGCTCGGTACCGGAAAAACGACAGATAATAAAGGAGCGATCCGCAAAATACACTTTACATCCATCCTCATAGCTGGTCTTTTGGATTGGCCGCCCAAAATCAGGCAGCTGCCGCTCCACCATAAGCCGCTCATAGATTTCATCTTTTTTCTCCGGCGCAAACCGCAAATTTGCTTCTACCATCTCATAGTGCCCATACTTTTCTACCAGCTCATCCATAAACTGCGAGGGAGACTTCCCGGTAACCGCCATCATCTCTACAAAAAGCGATGCAGCATAAATCGAATCTTTTCCGTGGATATGGCCTCGTACCGTCAGCCCGCCGGAGGATTCCCCGCCAAGCACTGCTCCTGCTTCATCAATCTTCGCCGAAATATATTTAAAGCCAACCGGCACCTCATAGCACTCTTCTCCAAACGAAGCGGCCACTGCATCCAGCATATGCGTAGTCGCCAGATTACGCACCACCGGTCCTTTCCAGCCCTTGTATTCATGCAGGTAATAATACAGCATCACCAGAATCTCATTCGCGCTGATATAGCGGCCGTTACTGTCAATAATCCCCAACCGATCGCCGTCTCCATCCACGGCAATGCCCAGATCATACTTTTCATCCACTACCTTCTGAATTAAATCTTTTAACGTCGATTCCTCCGGTGCGGGCATATGCCCGCCAAAATAGGCGTCGAGTCCCCCATTGATCAAATCCACAGTGCAGCGGGTAGTATAAAAAATAACCATCAGCGGATACACACCGGCCCCATGCATGGGGTTCAGCAAAATACGAAGACCCCTCTCTCGAATGGCATCCGTATCCATTTGCGTTAAAATATCATCAATAAAGGGATTAAAAGGATTTTTCAGATATTCAATCTGACCATTATCTACGGCCTGCTCCAGTGGTAAAACATGTATATCCTGCGGCGTCAGGCCATCCAAAATCTCTTCCAGCTCCTGCGTGACCTCAAGCGAGGCATCCCGGCCTTCATCAGTAAAAAATTTAATACCGTTATACTCCGGAGGATTATGACTGGCCGTCACTTCCAGGCCGGCATGAAGTCCGCGCGTTTTAACGATATGCATTGTCAGCGGCGTCGGCGCGCTCCGCTTCATAGCTAAAATCGATACGCCATTTCCTGCCAGCACCTCTGCCAACCAGGAGGCCGCCTGCCTGGACAGAAACCGTCTGTCATAGCCAATGACCACAGGCTCATCCAGCTGATCATGCCGCTTTAAATATTCATATACCCCCTGTCCCACTCTATATACATTTTCTTTAATGAAATCATCGCCGATCACGGCGCGCCATCCGCCCGTTCCAAATCGAATCATTATGTTCTCCTTTTTCTTTAGTCCCAAATCCTGCAGCTTCCATGGTTCGCTGACAACGTCAGCTTCCTTTTTTCTAAGGGGAATGTTGCTATGCAACTTCCATGGTTCGCTGACAACGTCAGCTTCCTTTTTTCTAAGGGGAATGTTGCTA
>CANOUM010000100.1 GCA_947570515.1 uncultured Clostridia bacterium | reverse complement strand
GAACGTATGAAAGCCGCAGTGAGCCTGATCCTCCCCATCGCCGCAGCCAGCAGCAGGAGAATGGGTCAAGAGCAGGTCAAACCCTTTGTTTCTGAGAAGCTGAAAGCGCAATTTTGAGACCCGTCGTTTCATCTGCGCTTCCGTGTATTGATAAATCCCATTATTATAACAGATGCTGCCGCCAAGCCCTAGGATTCGAAGTCCCCGGTAACAGAAAATGCGATCATCAACACAGGTACAGCCCTCTGGCGGCTTACTTTGATACCGACTGTCATGATTGCCTGGAACATAAAGAACAGGAGCCTTGCACATGGTGGCCATGAAGGTCAGATAGGAAGCCTTTAGATCACCGCAGGATAAAATTAAATCGATATCCTGTACATATTCTTTATCAAAATAATCCCATAAAAATTTGGATTCCTGATCAGCGAGAGCCAGGATTTTCATAAGAAACACCTCTTGTAATTTTATATAGTATGATAACAAATAAATGCTGTAGATTTATTTGATTGATTCTAAATCATGAACTGGATTTATTATAGCAGATTTAAAGAAAAGTTCAACTGATAATCCAAGTTTGGACAAAGGCGATTGATCAGGAGGGGGTGCGAGATTTCAATAATGCTTGCAATCTGCACATCCGCAAGATATAATAAAGTTATGGAAAAATATGAGAGTTATATCTGGGATTTTGACGGGACTTTATTCGAATCATACAAAAGAATGAGTTTAGCCTTTTGGAAGGCACTGCAAGAGCATAGCGCTGAGCAGGGAAAAGCAATAGCGGTATCACAACAGGAGATACGGCAAAAAATGAAACAATCAGTGGGCTTTGCCTGGCATTTTTATCAAGTGCGTTATAACCTCCCGGATACGGTGATGAAACGATATCGTGATTTAGAGAAAACTATGACGGAAGAGCCGTTTGAGCCATTTCCAGAGACAAAGGAAGTACTCAGTCATTTATTTCACAGCGGCAGTCGGCACTTTGTATACACACATAGAGGAAAAGAAGCTGAGAACTATTTGCAAAGCTTTGATCTTGCAAAATATTTTACGGGCCTTGTCACAGCAGCAGATGGATTTCCGGCCAAGCCCGCGCCGGATGCGCTTATGTATCTGATCGACAGCTATCATATCAGACCGGAAGAAGCTCTGATGATCGGAGATCGGATCATCGATATACAGGCGGCGCAAAATGCAGGGATAGCCGGATGCTTATTGGACCCTGAAGATGAAATTGAAGTGGAAGATGATGTCGGACGATATTGTATTCAAAATCTGAGAGAGCTCATTACAGACGATATAGGATAAAAATATGAATAAAAATGAAATGGTAATGGTGGGCCTGGGGCTGATGGGCACATCTTTGATCAAAGCATTAAAAGAAACAACCAATTTATGGGTAGCAGGGCTTGACATAAAAAGAGAGCCGCTTCAGCGCGCACTCGCGGATCAGGTTCTGCAAGAGAGCGCGGTATTAGGGGAAGAAGAAGAAAAGGTGCGAGCAATTCTTACTAATAGCCGTTTTATTGTGCTGGCCTTATATCCCGATGGCATTCTTGATTTTATTGATATGTATATCGATTGCTTTCAGAAAGACACGATTATCATGGATATCTGCGGATTAAAGGGAGCCTTTGTAGAAGAGGCGCAGAGAAGGCTGCCTGAAGGGGTCGAGTATGTAGGTACACATCCTATGGCCGGAAAAGAAAAAAGCGGCTATGAGAATGGGGATAGTGAGCTTTTTTTAGGAGCGAGTTTCATTATTACGCCAACGGCGCAAAATAGACCGGAGACACTGCATTTAATCCGGCGTATGGCAGTGGCGGTTGGATGCGGCAGAATCAGAGAGATTGCACCGAAGGAGCATGACAGAATCATTGCCTATACGAGTCAGCTGCCGCATGTCATGGCAGCAGCGCTGATCCGCAGCTGGGATGGAGATGAAGATGTGGTTTCCTATACAGGCGGGAGTTTTCGGGATGCAACACGTGTAGCCGAGATCAATACAAAGCTTTGGACACAGCTGTTTTGCTATAACCGTAAGGAGCTAAGAGCAGAATTAGAGAAATATCAGAAGCAGTTATCTATCTTTATGGAGCTGCTGGAGCAAAAGGATGAGGAGCAAATGGATCATTTTCTTAAAGCTGCTTCTGAACGGAAAATCGCATGGAAAACGAAGGGAGATCGTTATGATGGAGGACGTGGTTAGCATTGTACCTGGTAAGGTAAAAGGAAAAGCATCCATACCGGCCTCTAAAAGTCTGTGCCATCGGGCGATTTTGGCGGCAGCGCTGGCAAAAGGAAAATCCACTATCCAGCATGTTTCGTTATCAGAAGATATTGAAGCGACGCTTGGCGTTGCTGCTTGTCTGGGAGCTCATATAGAGAGACGAGGAGAGAGTATCTGCATTGAAGGCATAGACAGAGCTCTTCTAAATAAAACAGTGATTGAGCATGTTGATTGTCATGAATCTGGTTCTACGCTGCGTTTTGTCGTGCCTATTCTGGCAGCACTTGGCGTGCCTGCTCATTATATCGGTCATGGAAAGTTAGGGCAGAGACCTATGCAGGTTTATTATGATTTGTTTGATCAGCAGAAGCTGCCATACAAAACGGAAGAAAACGGAATGCTGCCTTTAACGGTAACGGGTAAGCTGCAGGCGGGACGGTTTTGTATTGATGGCGGTATCAGCTCACAATTTGTGACGGGCCTTTTGATGGCGCTGCCGCTTTTAGAGGGAGATTCAGAGCTTTGTATTGAAGGACAGCTGGAATCAAGACCGTATGTAGATCTAACACTGCATATTTTGAAGCAATTTGGCATAGAGATTCAAGAAAATCCGAATCAGTGTTTTCAGATTAAAGGTGGACAACAGTATCAAGCCACTGATTATGAGATAGAAGCCGATGCATCGCAGGCAGCATTTTTTATCTGTGCCGCGGCTATTGCCGCAGAGCCTGAAGGGCTTTTGATTGAGAATTTACGAGCTGACACGGTACAGGGAGATCTTGCGTTTCTGGAAGCGCTGCAAGCCATTGGCGGTGAGTATAGATGGGAAAAAGAGGGACTCAGGGTATATCCGGCGAAATTAAAAGGAGACCTCTGTTTTAATGTCAGTCAGTGCCCGGATATTGTGCCTATTTTGGCGGTACTGGGAAGCTATGCAGAAGGAACGATGCATATTGTGGGTGCGGCAAGGCTGCGCATAAAGGAATCAGATCGCTTAGCTGCGATTACAAGAGAGCTTAATCGACTGGGAGCCTGCGTGAAAGAAGAGGAAGAAGGACTTTGGATTCAGGGAAGACAGCTTCAGGGAGGTCAGGTGGAAAGCTGGAATGATCATCGGATTGCAATGTCGGCGGCGATTGCAGCTTTAGGATGTCAGGCAGCCGTACAGATTCACGGGGCTGACAGCGTAAGAAAATCGTGGCCTACATTTTGGAAGGATTTGGAGACAATAAGATAATGAGTAATACATGGGGAAATGAGATTCGATTATCTATTTTTGGAGAATCGCATGGAAATGGAATCGGAATGGTACTAGATGGGATTGTTCCGGGGATTCGGATCGATCAGGAGGAAATACAAAGACAAATGGCGCGTAGAGCGCCGGGAGGAGCACTTTCTACACCCAGGAAAGAAGCGGATGAAGTAGAGTTTTTGAGTGGTATTGTAGAAAATGTAACGTGCGGAAGTCCGATTTGCGGTATCATTCGCAATACGAATACAAGGTCTAAAGATTATGGAAAAACGAAGGACTGGCTCAGACCCTCGCATGCTGATTTTACAGCGCTGGTAAAATATAATGGGTTTGCGGATTTTCGCGGCGGCGGTCACTTTTCTGCGCGTATTACAGCGCCCTTGGTGTTAGCGGGCAGCATTTGCGGGCAGGTTTTGAAACAGAAGTTTGGAGTGCAGGCAGGGAGCCATATTGTACGGCTTGGAGAATATCAAGAAGAAAAATGGAAAAATCCGGAAGAAGCGCTTCTAAAGAAAATGGGGAGCAGCCGTATTCCCTGTCAGGATCCGGAGCAGGTAACGCAGCTCATCGAGCAGGCCAGAGAGCAGGCAGACAGCATAGGCGGTATAGTGGAAACAGCTGTGACAGGGATTCCAGCCGGATGGGGCGACCCTTTCTTTGATTCATTAGAAAGCCGTCTGGCACAGCTTCTTTTTTCGGTTCCGGCAGTCAAAGGGGTTTCGTTTGGAGCCGGCGCCTCGTTTGCCGCTATGCGCGGCTCAGAAGCTAACGATGCTTTTTGCTTAAAAGAGGGGACAGTGCAGACGGTGACCAATCATAATGGAGGAATTTTAGGCGGAATTTCTACGGGCATGCCTCTGGTATTTCAGACGGTACTAAAACCGACGCCTTCAATTGGGCAAAAGCAGCGTTCGGTCAATATCCGGACAATGCAGGAGGAAGAAAATAGGATTATAGGCCGGCATGATCCGTGCATTGTGCTGCGGGCTATTCCGATTTTAGAGGCGGTTGCCAAGATTGCATTGTATGATGCGTGGAAAGGAAGTGAACCTCGTGCGTGAGTTAAAGGAAGTCAGGCAGGATATTAATCAGGTAGATGCGCAGCTGAGTCAGTTATTTGATCAGAGAATGCAACTGGCAAAGGAGGTCGCGATTTATAAACAGGCGCATGAGCTGCCGATTTTTGATAGAGTGCGTGAGGAACAGGTGCTGGAAACACGTCTGAAGGATTTCCCCAATCGAGACGCTGATTTTTTAGAAGCAACGAGAGTATTTTATCAGACGCTGATGGATCTTAGTAAAAAAGCACAGCTAAAATGGATTGACCGCCCCAGTAAGGCCGGATATTTTGGCGTGCCGGGCTCTTTTACGCATGAGGCATTTGTGCAAATGTTTGGTGAGGAGATGCCTGCTGCAGCATATCAAAGCTGTGAAGAGATTTTTCAGGCTCTGGAAAAAAGAGAGATTCGCTATGGGGTGGTGCCGGTAGAAAATTCTTTGACAGGGATTATTAATGACGTATATGATCTGTTGGGGCAATACGATTTTTATATTGTGAAGGAATGCACACTGCCGATTCAGCAAAATCTTCTGGGGATTTCCGGAAGTCAAATTGAAGATATTCATGAAGTATACTCACATCCTCAGGGATTTGCGCAGTCGGCAGAGTTTTTGAGTCAGTTTCCGGATTGGCAGCTGATTCCGTATTATAATACGGCGATTAGTGCGGAAAAAGTGGCGAGAGAACAAAAGCCGCATCAGGCATGCATCGCCGGCAGAGGGAGTGCAAAGCTGTATGGACTGCAGGTGCTGCAGGAGGGAATTCAGGATCACGATCAGAATTTTACCAGATTTGTTGTGATTGGAACCAATATGGAGTCAGGGGCGGATGCAGATAAGATCAGCTTGTATTTTACGCTGGAGCATAAGCCCGGAAGCTTGTTTGGAGCCCTTGAAGAATTTTCAAGACAGAACTTAAATCTGCAGAGAATTGAATCCAGACCCATGAAGGGCAGGGTCTGGGAATATGGTTTTTTTGTGGATATAGAGGGCAATTTAGAGGATGCAAAAGTGATCGAAGCATTAAAAGGGGTAAGAGAGCATTGCCACTCTTGGAAAATATTGGGGAATTATAAAAAAGTATGATGCAGATAACGATTTATACCGATGGCGCGTGCAGAGGCAATCCCGGACCCGGCGGGTATGGGTGTATTTTGCAGTATGAGGGACCGGATGGGAACCTATATGAAAAGGAGCTTAGCAGCGGCTACAAAATGACGACCAATAACCGTATGGAGATTCTGGCGGCAGTCGCGGCACTGGAAGCACTCAAAAGGCCTTGTGAAATTACCCTGTATTCTGATTCTCAGTATCTGGTGAATGCATTTCAGCAGGGATGGCTGGAAAACTGGAAGAAGAGAAATTGGTTTCGGGATGCGAAAAAGAAAGAAAAGGTTAAAAATGTAGACTTGTGGAAGCGGCTGGATGCTTTGCTGACTCAGCATACGGTTAGGTTCCACTGGGTTAAAGGGCATGCTGAAAATCCTTATAATAACCGCTGCGACGAGCTGGCGGTAGCGGCTGCGCTAGATAAAGAGAAGCAGCTGACAGATGAAGGGTTTGTGCAGTAAAAGACAGATAGAAAGTAAATAGGAGAGGTAAGCAATGGAAATACAGGAGTGGCGGAAATTCTTAATTCCGTATGACCAGGCGGTACAGGAGCTATTGGTTAAATTTCAAAATATTATTTTGGAATATCGGAATCTAGGAAAATATTCTCCGGTAGAGCTGGTAACAGGAAGGGTAAAAAGTATCAGCAGTA
>CANOUM010000099.1 GCA_947570515.1 uncultured Clostridia bacterium | reverse complement strand
TTCGGGAGAAAATGTTTTGGTATGCAAAGGCGCAGGGAGAATATCTGCTTCTTCTGACCAAAATGGAAGAAAAGTGGACAAAAGAATACAGAGAAACAGCTCTGCTAACAGAAATGAAGCAGGATCAGGAGCTTCTGTTCGGAGAGCTGTCTGCCTGTCAATATGCTAAAAGCTATACGAATCCCCAATATATGGCTTCTTTTATAGGTAAGGAGCTAGGTCCTGTTTTAGCAGCAGCAGCAAAAATGTTTAAGGATGCCGTGCAGGATGCATACTGTCATCGTCGGTTCTTGCTGGCGGACCAAATTGAGTTTTATTTTGAATTATATAAAAGAGTTACACATGGTCAAGTACGGGCAGAACAGATAATAGATCTGATCAGGCAATACCGGTTAGAGCATGCGGCTATAGAGATGGAACTTTATTTTCATAAAGAATATAATGTATCAAATGCTGCATTAACGGATCTTCTTAGCAGTGAAGATCTGTCTCAACCGTACTATCTGTATCAGCTGGGGATGCCGGTTGGTGAACAGGAAGAAAGCCTGCAGCGTTTTTTTGCGGCCTTGCCGCAGGAAAAGATAGATCGTATGGCTGAAACAATGATAGATGGGTTTAAAAAAGGCTATGTTCGTAATAATAAAGATATACGCAAAAAAAGCTCTGTTGCTATTGGATATCCGATGGGGATGGAGCGGTTGGTGAAGAGAATTATAGAGCTTTGCCGGACTGAGCTTGCGATGGAGCCCTTTATTTCAAATATAATAAGCAGTCAGATTAACCGGCAATATGAGTATGATCACCGCTATGATTGGGGATTGTATATGAATGATGCCTATTGTGAAAAACAAAAGGAAGCTGTGCAGAAGCTTTTGCAGGAAAATGCAGGTTTACTGCAGGGCTTTGGCGGGGATATCGAGCTTGAGAGTTTTGGTGAGGCGTTTTTTGTTCCGGAATTTTGCGAGGAAGCGCTGGAGGTAACAGAGAAACAGATACAGCTTGCTGAGGAGCTGAGACAATACTATGAGCAAGAGAAATATCGTGTTGGCCGTTTGTATGAAAGCAGTTATACCATGATGGCTCTTCCGGTTCCTGCAATCGGTGATCATTTTGAAGAGATTTTTGAAGAGATTGTAAAGATCAATACGATGGGAGAGGAGCATATAGCGAAAGCGCAGCAAGCACTGATCCAGGCGCTGGGGCGCGGCCGCGAGGTGCATGTAACAGGGCATAAAGGAAATGAGACGGATATACGCGTTGCCTTGCCGCCGCTTAGTAATCCGAAAAAGCAGACTCATTTTATGAACTGTCTGGCCGATGTAAATCTTCCGGCAGGAGAGGTGTTTACGTCGCCGCAGCTTAAGGGAACTAATGGGCTTTTACACCTCGAGGTGCTGGAGGTTAACGGACTACGGTACGAGAATTTAAAACTGCTTTTTGAAAATGGCTGTGTGAAAGAGTATTCCTGTACAAATTTTGAGGATGCAGAGCTTGGTAAAACCTATGTGTATGAAAATCTATTGAATTTGCAGGAAGAACTGCCGATGGGAGAGTTTGCAATCGGAACGAATACATGGGCCTATTGCATGGCGCAAAAATATGATATTTTGCACAAGCTGCCCACCTTGATTTTGGAAAAGACAGGACCGCATTTTGCAATTGGAGATACCTGCTTTGCCTATGAAGAGGAGACGCCGGTTTTTAATCCTCTGGATCATAAGGAAATGGTTGCAAAGGATAATGAACGGTCGATTTTGCGTCAGTCGGAGCCCGAAAAGGCCTATACACAGATGCATACGGATTTGACCCTGCCCTATGAGCAGATTGGTCGTATCAGTGTTGTTAAAGAAGATGGTTCGGAATTGGATCTGATTCGGGGCGGCCGCTTTGTGCTGATTGGAACAGATATGCTCAATGTACCGATTATGACCATGCAGAATGAATTGGGAGGAGAATTTTATGGGCGTATATGATTGTATTATTATTGGAGGCGGCCCAGCGGGAATGGCTGCACAGATCTATGCCGGCAGAGCCGAAATTAAAACGCTGCGTATTGAAAAGGGATTTCCGGGCGGACAGGTGTTAAATACCTATGAAGTGGATAATTATCCTGGACTGCCGATGCTGGATGGCATGACTTTGGCGGGCAAGATGGCGGAGCACAGTCAAAAATACGGCGTGCAGGAAGTCATGGATGAGGTGCTTAGAATTGAGGATGCGGATCAGACGATTAAGAAAGTAGTTACATCAAATCAGACTTATGAAACAAGGACGATTGTTATGGCTACAGGATGTCGGCACAGACTGTTAGGGGCACCGGGAGAAAGCAAATTTTCAGGCCACGGTGTGAGCTATTGTGCGACCTGTGACGGAGGATTTTTCAGACAAAAGGATGTGCTCGTGGTCGGAGGAGGAGATGTGGCAGTGGAAGATGCCATATATCTGACAAAAATGTGCCGCAAGGTATATTTGGCGCATAGGAGAGATACGCTGCGAGCGGCTGGAATTTTAGCACGAAGCGCAATGGAAAATGAAAAGCTGGAGATCCTTTGGAATACGGAAGTAGAAGAGATCAAAGGAACGCAGACGGTAGAGAGCGTCGTGCTGATAAATAATCAAACACAGGAGCGGACAGAGCTTGCGATGGATGGCGTCTTTGTTGCTGTAGGGATGGATCCGAATACGGAGCTCTTGCAGGATATTGCAGAATTGCAGCATGGATTTGTGGTATGTGATGAATATATGCAGACAAGTGTAAAGGGGATCTTTGCAGCGGGTGATTTGCGTGTAAAGCCGCTGCGTCAGGTTGTGACGGCAGTTGCAGATGGTGCCATTGCGATCACAGGAGTCAATCAGTATTTGGCAGAGCAGGATGTTTTGTAAAGAATTTTCATGAAATTGCTGGATGTAAATAAAAAGATGCGTAAAATTTACAATTTGTTCAAAAAATCGTTGACATTCGACTACCTTTTTGCTATGATAGCGGCATCATTTATTTCTCTTATGAGATGAAAGGAGATCGAATCCAATGAAAGACTTCTTTAAGCTGAAGGAGAACAGAACTGATGATAAGACCGAGATTCTGGCGGGATGAACAACCTTCATGATGGCTTACATCCTGGCAGTTAATCCCAGTATTCTGTCAGCAACGGGCATGCCGAAAGGCGAATTGTTTACGGCTACGGCCATTGCCGCCATTGTGGGAACAATGGCGATGGCACTTTTGGCTAATCTTCCGTTTGCGCTGGCACCTGGCATGGGGTTGAATGCGTATATGGCATTTACAGTTGTGCTTGGCTATGGCTATTCTTGGCAGCTGGCATTATTTGCCGTATTTTTGGAGGGACTTTTGTTCATCCTGCTCAGTGTTGTCAATGTTCGTGAGGCTATTTTAAATGCTATTCCTAAAAATCTGAAATATGGTATTTCAGCGGGTATTGGCCTGTTTATTGCGTTTGTAGGATTACAAAATGCAGGTGTTGTTGTGCAGAATGCATCTACAGGCGTTACGCTTGGATCGGTGACGGCAGCAGGTCCCTGTTTAGCTGTGGTCGGCGTATTGATTATTGCTGTACTTCATCACAAAAAGGTAAGGGGTTCTTTGTTAATTGGTATTTTGGCAACATGGGTATTGGGAATTATCGCCGAGTTGCTTGGATGGTATCAGGTGAATATAGATGCAGGTGTCTATTCGTTGCTTCCGAGTGGTATTGTTTCCATGCCGGAATGGATCGGGACGATTGGAGGCGCTTGCTTTGATATGGAGGCTGTTCAAGGCGGACTTGCAGGCGGCGATTTCATTCTCAATCTGCTTGTTGTGATGCTTTCCTTTATGTTTGTTGATATTTTTGATACGGTTGGTACACTGATCGGTGTAGCGAGCAAAGCAGACATGCTGGATGAAAAGGGACAGGTACCTAAGGCAAAACAGGCACTGCTTTCTGATGCGATTGCAACTTCTGTAGGTGCTGTATGTGGTACTTCTACGACAACAACGTTTGTCGAAAGTGCAGCAGGCGTAGCACAAGGCGGTCGGACAGGATTAACCTCCTGAACAGTAGCAGGTTTGTTTGTTTTGGCTCTGTTTTTCTCTCCGATCTTTTTAGCTATTCCTTCTTTTGCAACGGCTCCGGCTTTGATTTTTGTAGGCTTTTTGATGATTGAGTCGTTGTTTAAGGTGGATTATCATGATGCGCCGGAGGCAATCCCTGCTTTTCTGGCAACGATCATGATGCCCTTTGCTTATAGTATTTCTGAGGGAATTGCATTTGGCGTAGTTTCTTATGTTTTGATCAATGCAGGCTGCGGCCGCAGAAAAAATGTCAGTATCATCATGTGGATTTTGGCAATTCTGTTCTTAGCATATTATATCTTTGTTAAATAAGACGCACAAATAAAAAGAAAAGGCATGAACCGTTTTGGGACATGCCTTTTTTATATATAGAAATAGGCTAGTCAAGTCACATAAAATCTGTTATAATGAACAAGCTATTGATGGAGAGATTTTATCGAAATCAATAGGAGGAAACTTGGCGATGAGAGAAAATGGATCCCCTGTTCAGAGAAGATCCGGTGCCAGAAATATGCTTTGGATTTGTTTATTCGGTTTTTTACTTCTCTTAGTGATAGCCGGCTTTTTTATTTTGTCCAGGATACAGGAGGAGAGAGACCAGCAGGCGGAAGAACTGCAGCAGATGCAGGAGGAGCTGCAGGCGGTAAAAACAGAAAAGGTTTTATTAGAGCAGCTTGTCATGCAAAAAGAAACAGAAATGAATCAACTGGTCGCAGGGGTGGTCAGTGAACATGGCGTACAGGACTACAGAGCCTATTTAACCTTTGATGATGGGCCATGTGAAAACACCTTAAAGGTAATGGATATTTTAGATGAGTATGAGATCAAGGCTACCTTTTTTGTAAATGGGGTCGAATCCGAATTAGCGAAAGAAGTATATTGCAGAATTGTAGAGGATGGACATGTTTTAGCCAATCATACGTATTCTCATGTATATAAAAGCCTTTATGAATCTTGGGATAACTTTTATGATGAAATTAAAAAACTGGAATCTTGTGTGCAAAGTCAGACGGGATATGAAGTTGAACCGATTGTTCGTTTTCCCGGAGGCTCTAATTGTGGAAAAGAAGCCATAATGAAGGAAATCAAAGCACATTTAGATGAACTTGGGTATCGTTATTTTGACTGGAATGTATCAGGAGAAGATGCTATATATTCACATGTCCCTGCCCGCGATATCTATAGAAATGTAGTCAAATATGTGGATGGAAAAAATATTGCAGTCATCCTGCTGCACACAACGAATAAAACAGATGAAACAGTGCAGGTTCTGCCGGATATCATTGATTATTTGAAGCAGGAGGGGTATTCATTTCACACGCTTGATGAGGAGGACGCCCCTACCTATGTGGTGTTTGATCAAAATTACAAATAGCGCCGGGCAGCCGCGCTGTGAAAAAGGAGAAAGCTATGGATAAATATGGGAAATTAAATGAAATGCAGCAGAGGGCTGTTTACCAGACAGAGGGGCCGGTTTTGATTTTGGCAGGAGCAGGAAGCGGTAAAACCAGAGTGCTGACACATCGTATTTCGTATTTGGTGGAGGAGCTGATGGTACCGGCTTATCATATTTTGGCCATTACCTTTACCAATAAGGCCGCTAAAGAGATGCAGGAGAGAGCAATGGCGCTGGTAGGAGCGGATGCGATTAAGGGAGCTTGGATTTCTACCTTTCACAGCGCGTGTATCCGGATTTTAAAACAGCATGCGGATCTGCTTGGGTACGAAAAAGGATTTACCATTTATGATCCGGAGGATCAAAAGGCGGTGATCCGGAGGATTATGAAAGAGCTGAACTTAAGCGATAAGATGTTCACTCCCAAAAGTATTTTAGCAGCGATCAGTAATGCAAAGGATGAACTGAAGGGGCCGTTTAAATATAAAGAAGAAGTAGCGAAGGGAGATCTGTTCAAAGAAAAAGTTGCACTGGTATATGAGCAGTATCAAAAAACGCTTCGAGAAAATCAGGCGATGGACTTTGATGATATCATTTGTGAAACCGTACGCCTTTTTCAGACACAGGCCGATGTTTTGGCTTATTATCAGGAGAAATTCCGCTATATTATGGTTGATGAGTATCAGGATACGAATACAGCGCAGTATTATCTGATCCGTCTGCTGGCGAAAAAATATGAAAATTTGTGCGTGGTAGGAGATGATGATCAGTCGATCTACCGTTTCCGTGGTGCTAACATTCGCAATATTCTTGATTTTGAGAAGGACTTTCCAGAGGCGCTTGTCATTCGGCTGGAACAGAATTATCGTTCTACAGAGAAG
>CANOUM010000098.1 GCA_947570515.1 uncultured Clostridia bacterium | reverse complement strand
AAGTATTTGGGCTGCGCTCTAAGTTTGCCTTCGGCAAACTTACGATGTCGCTATGGTATAAGAAATCCCTTTGGGGATTTCTTATCAAGTTCGCTTACAGCGAACTTGTGGTTTCATATTCATGATTTGGAAATGATATTTCGTTAAACATTCTTCTAATCTCCTGATTCGCTGACATTTAATTTGGAATATACATATGTATCCTTCCAAATCGCTTTTCCATTTTCATCTTTCCAGAAATATATATTCTTTCTTAAATGAGCTTCACGCTGAAATCCTAATGTTTCAAGCAATTTCCATGAACTCTGATTACAGGGATCACACTCTGCATATATCCTATGCGTGCCATTAGAAAATGCTTGCTGGATTAAAAATCTGCAGCTTTCGGCAGCATATCCGCGGCCCCAAAACTTTCGATTAAATACATAGCCTATTTCCAATGCTTCAAAGTCACGCTTTCCCAGATATACATTTCCAATCATTTTATGGGAATCTTTCAACTCAACAGCAATCATTTCATCTGTTTCCATGCGCCATTCAAGATTTTCTTTTGCTTCATGAAAAGTCATAGGCTTATACGGTTCAAATTTCACAACTTCCTTATCCGACAAATATTCAAATAAGTCCTGTAAATCTTCTTGCTTGTATCTTCTTAAAATCAGTCTTTCGGTTTCTGCAATGATTTTTTGGTTCTCCATATCACTTTCACCTTTTATTTTCCCTGGAAAATTTAAGGCGCAGCAGCTAACTGCCACGCCCCATGTTTCTTATCACTCAAATGACTTTTCAATCGCCGCCTGACGTGCCATGATATCATGGATGATTGCCGGATTTACCTTGGGCCGCCGGTCATAGGTATACAGCCCATTCTGTTCTTGTTCTACGTCCGTCAGCTGCGTATAGCACAGCCCCATGATATGAGGGTGATCCAGCAGCACGTCAGTGAGTCCCTTAAAGCGCGCGATAAACTCTCTTTCGGTAGCGGCTGCATTGCCATAGCTCCAAGCTTCATTTACAGGACCGTTCTCGTTTACAAGATCATCGCGATTGGTGAGGTCATCTTCCTTAGCAGGGCTGTAGCCAATGCCGCCGTATTCGCTGATCATGATCGGTTCGCCGCCGTAGGTCTGACGCTCTGCAAATCGAATTGTGATAGGCCCATCCTTAGGGTAGCGGTCAGCAAACACTTCCGGCTTCTGCCGGTAATCATGCAGATCAAAGATATCCGTCTCTACATGATAGTTGCCGCTCGTATCGATGCAGGGCCGCGTGGGATCCGCCGTTTTAGTGGTGCGGTATACAAGGCGCAGGAGAGGATCATACTGCGGATGCGCATTCAAATCCCAGGTTTCGTTGAAGGGACACCATCCAACGATGGCCGGATGGTTAAAATCACGTTCAAGCTCTTCCAGCCAATCCGGTAAAAATGCATAGATTGCTTCCGGTCGCGTGTGCTGCAGCCCCCAATTGGGGTACTCGCCCCACACCATGTAGCCAAGGCGGTCGGCGTGGTATAGGAAGCGCTCTTCAAATACTTTTTCGTGCAGACGGGCACCATTAAAGCCCATCGCCATTGCACGTTCGATATCAGCGATCAGCTCTGCATCCGAAGGCGCCGTGTAGATGCCATCCGGGTAGAATCCCTGATCCAAAATCAGCCGCTGAAATACAGGGCGGCCATTGATGCGGCATACGCGATCGTCAAGCTCTACCGAGCGCAGGCCGAAGTAGCTGTATACCTTGTCATCGCCATAGGTCAGCTCCAAATCATACAGTCGCCCGCAGCCAACCTCCCACAAATGCCGCTCGCTGAGGGGCAGACAGAGCGTTTGAGAGCCACCGCTACAGACACTTGTGATCTCTCCGACGGTGCGTCCCTCATACAGCGCTTTTACGGTCAGAGCGGCAGCGCCGCAAAGCTGAGCGATGATGGTCACTTTGCCTGTGGCGGCATCGGGGTAGATGCGAAAACTGTCCAGATGTGTAATTGGCAAGAATTCAAGCCATACCGTTTGCCAGATGCCAGTGGTGCGCGTGTAGTCGCAGTCATGAGAAAAGTATTCTTCGCTTTGTTTGCCCCGAGGGATCATGGGATCGCGGGTGTCATCCTCAGCAAACACCGCAAGTGTATTTTCGCCTTCTTTTACAAGAGCAGTAATATCAAAATAGAAGGAGGTATAGCCGCCGGTATGCGTGCCAGCCTTTTGTCCATTGACATAGACGGTGCAGCAATAATCAACCGCGCCAAAGTGAAGACGAATGCGTCCCTGCAGCTGCTCGGCGCTGATTTGGATGCTGCGTTTGTACCAGAGACCATACATGAAGTCGGTGTGTGCCAGACCGGAAAGCTTGCTCTCCGGACAGAAAGGCACGAGAATCTGCTGAGCCAGCGGCGGGGTACTGTTTGCCAGACCACGTGCAAGGCCGCTGCGGCCATTGTCAATTTCAAATTGCCAGACGCCATTCAGGTTTTGCCAGCTGTCACGGCGAAATTGCGGCTTGGGATGTTCGGAGCGAGGAATATTCATGGTTTTTCTCCTTTTTATTATAGGTTTCTGTGCCAGATACAGTGATTATACGTAGAGGAAAATAGTGTGTCAAGTTCTTTGTGCGGGTTGGACGATCATGTGTATGCAGTCGTTTCATTGCGTATATGTAAGTTCTTATTTGTTTTTCTGACATTCCGGGCAATACGCCATAATACCGCCAACAGAAATCTTCTGAAGTATGTTTCCGCAGTTAGGGCATGGTTTACCGATATCTTTGCGCTCTGTTACAGTAGTACAACCGCCTTTAACCCCGAAAAGATCTGTTTCAGAGCTTCGCCCGCCTTTTTCACACGCTTCACTGAGCAGGCTTTGCATAGCTGTGTAAATTCTATGCTGTTCTTCTTCTGTTAAAACATCAATTTTCTTGGATGGATGAACACAAGCTCTCAGCAATATAGCACCTGCACACGAGCTCATAACTCCTGCCACGTATTTTGCCAAAAATATTTTTGAAGCAAGCGGATCTTCAATTGAAACTTTTCTTATAAAATCTATAAATTCCTTCTCCGTACCATTCAAGGGCTGAAACTGCCTTTCCGCATTCGCTTTCTTTCGTTGATCCCAGTCCTCATGCTTAATAGCGAAGATACCTAAAGACCATAACTTCATAGTGTATGAAAGACCCGTACCGTTAGTAAAAGCAAAATGAATTGTATGATTGTCAGGAATTTTTGCTATATCTTGATAATACAGAAATTTTCCTCCGCACTGACAAATCAGAATTCCATATCCGTTATCAAGACGGATAAATATATCCGGCGCATAAAAATCAACATCTGTTATTGTGCCGTCATAAAGAAGTTTATATTTATCTGCATCATCAGTGCTCATAAAAAGATTATTGTTGTCCTTGTGCAATTCGCCGCTTTGAATCGTCTTACCTATAATACATTTCTTCATCTGCTGTGCGATCGTATACATTTCAGGATATTCTAACATATTAACCTCCGTCTGCCGTTTTTCAGCTTAATCAACAATTGTATATTTAAAATGTCATTTATACCTTCAGATTCTTTACACCTTCATTAAGAACTTTAACGATTTCATCAGTTACATCGGCGAAATCACGCAGCTTCGCGGCAATTTTTTCTCTGCGCTCTTTATCCTGCAAAGCCCCCAGAGTCACATTAAATCCGCCGCCGAGTGCTTCAAGATTGTTCCACAAATCCTCATAATCATGATACAGTTGGCTTACATCTTCTAAAAATGTCATATCAGGATTTAATCGGCGCGCTCTGTCAAGGAATCCATGGCAGCAGCTGCCGATAGTAGCCAAAGCGCAAATGTATGTGGAATAATAAAACCACGGATCAAACTCCTCCGGTTTTACAGAGTCAAATTTCCCGTTTTCAACATCATTTGCCCATGCTCTGAACGCATCTGCGCCTAAGAAAAACTCAGGTGTCTCTGTGACGAGAAGCTTTGGCAGATCAATGATCGCCTTGCGGTATATATCTGCAAGTTCTTTGTTTTCCTTCTTTTCGCCTACAAATATCCAGCCGAATTTTTCGCTCCAGCTCGAATCGGGAATTTCAAGAGCTGTTTCCAAATCAATGCTTTCCGGCTTATCATTATTTCCGGTGATATACAGAAGCCTTTTTCCATACTCCTCATATCCGACAAAAACACCAATAGACGGCTCGCCTAACCCCCAAAAGATTACAGGAACACCTTTGTCAATATAAGACATTAAGGTATTCAAATACATCTCGGTGTTTTTTGTCAACATTCTGCTGCTGACAAAAGTACTGGAATAGCCGCACATTTCAAAAATACGCTCCGTATACCCGCTTTCACCTTCACAAAACTCAAAGCAGTCTCCTGAATCACGCAAATAACTATTACTGTTACATGAAAGCATGCATGAACTAAAGCTAACCCCCATATAGTCGTGTTTAGGATAATACTGTGTAAACTGATCCCCGCTGATACCGGCAAAGAAAAGATAATCATAATCAGTTTCACCCAAACATTCCATAACATATTTGGTACAACCGTTAAACCAAAAGTTTTCGCCGTATTCATCTGTAACAAGTCGATGGATATTGGAAATAATGTTGTTGCTCTGCTTTGTAATCATAAAAAGTTCCTTATTTTTTAATATATTTTTTTGATTGTATTCAAGCTGAGATACGGAAATTGATTTGAAATATTTCATCGCCTGACCATTGGAACCTATATAAATATTCTTCGGTTCATCCCTTCCGAGATCAAGTGACATATACGGAAAATTAGTTCCGCAGTACCGTATTTCTCCGTTAATTATAACTGCAAGATGATTTTCACCGATAATCCATGTGAGGTGATTATATTCATTGTATTTGATACTGCCGCGACCGGGAATTTTATAATGATTGAGAAAAATCGGTTGTCTGAACTCTATTGCTTCGTGTCTCACAGGACTATTCAAACTGTCCGCAGCATGATTTTCTGTATTGATGCCGAAACATTCACCGGACATTGACATATATGTCTGGTTGTCGCCACGGTATATAATTATACTTCCTTCATCAGTCCCATAACCAAATTTTCCGTCATCCATAATTTTTACATCCATATCAACACGGTATGGAAGTTTTACAGAAACATTAGTACTCAGTACACGAGTTCGTATCCATCCTACATATGAAGCCTCGCCGCTGTCCAGTATAAGATAATGAGGTCCGTTTACAGGCGTAATCTCATCAAGCGGTATGTCTTTATTCCAAAGAATAGGATTACTTTCCTCAATTTCAGCAAGTGAAATGGCTTCGAATGGTATTTCTTTGGGTTCGTCAAACAGCTCATAATTAGCAATTCGCTTCTCTACAGGCACATAAATACACAGAAGATTGCGTTTATCATCGGGCGATATAAGTTCTTCAATCAGTACCGGGTGTCGTAGATTACCGTCATTCGTATAATCAATCTGATAAAAGCTATTCTCATCAAAGCTTTTGATAATCATCTGAAGTTTTTGATGCAGATCTTCATCAGCATAAGCATTTACAGAAGCATACAGCCCCCCCGGGAAAACATAATCCGAATATATGCTGTTGTTTTTATAATCATCTGCCACATGAAGTATTACTACTTCACCTGCATTTGTCTGAAACTCAAACATTTCATGATTTCCAGGTTTACCGGGCATAACACCTTCTGATTGCATATATTTCCAAAAACCACTTACATCGGAAACCCCGTGATCTTTTTTGAGATACGAAGATATAACACGCATATCGGAAAGAGACACAATAGCAATATCAACTGATTTTTCAAGTTTTTTGTTGATATTGTCAAGATCGGAATATTCAATTGAATGCTGGTTTTCAATTAACATAAACTGCTTCTCCATTTCTTCATAAAGCAAAGGCATAGCATTAATAGATTTCATGCCGCTTGCAACCATCCTTTGCAAAAATGTGTTTATTATGCTTTTTAATTCTGACAGAGCTGTTACCTCTTTGTTTATCTCCTCAATCTTTCGGCAGAATACCTCAACAACATTTGAAATCTCATCGCTTTCATAAATTTTTATAATGTCCTTTACAGGTATCTGCATTTTTCTCAGTATCATGATCTGGCGCAACCGTTCAATAGCTTCGTCGTCATAATATCGGTAAGCTTCAAACTTCGGACGAACACTTTTTATCAGTCCTACTTGCTCATAATACCGCAAAGTCCGTGAAGAAATGTTAAGATCTCTTGTAAGTTCTGTGATTTTTATCAAATTATTCATAGCGTCCACCTCGTTGTATGCTCATATTATACTGCTTGACGCTGCGTCAAAGTCAATAAAATTATATATAATTTTAAGGCAAAATTTTGAAATTATGGTAT
>CANOUM010000097.1 GCA_947570515.1 uncultured Clostridia bacterium | reverse complement strand
TATCAGGACTCCAGTAATTATGGGTACTGCATGGCTTTTGAACAATTGACCAAGCTATGTACCGGTACCTATCTGACATTTTGTGATCAGGATGATATTTGGCTCCCTAATAAAATCTCTGCCAGTGTCAAAACACTCGAAGAAAATCATGCATTAGGAGTCGTGTGTGACAGGGCTATCATTGATGCAAACGATACCGTTGTATGCCCCAGCGTCCGTCATACCAGCCGTCATCACAATGAAACCTGGGCGTCCTGTTCTGATATTACAGTACAAAATTCCTTTGCCTGCCATGGACCCGGTTTATGCATTCTGGCGCAAGCAGAAGCGGCAAAATCAGCGATTCCATTTTGCGAGGTAACGGGACATGACAAATGGCTTCTGTCTTGTTTATCCGCACAAGGTAAAATTGCCGTATTAGACTCTCCTGTCGTTCACTACCGGCGCCATGGAAACAATGTTTCCGGCGTTTTAACAGGCATTCATTCTAAACAAGATTATTATGACAAACGAGTAGCTGTCAGCAAACGCATTATTTCTGAATTTATCAGTCTTTATCCCGATGATCCCCATATTCCATATATGGAGAGAGCTTTAGCTGCACAGCTTTCTCATAATCCTTTTAAAATTTTCCGATACCGCAAGGCGATTCCTGATTTATACCTCTTTCAAATCTGTCTCAGCCTCTGTCCGGATTTTCTCTTTCGCCTGGCCTTAAAATTTCTTCGCAGACGCGTCAGATAATTCATCTGTCATTTTGCCGAAGCATATCATATACCCATTTTCCTGCGGCGCTTAGATCTTCTCTGGTAAATCCGGATGTTTTATCACAACTACTATCAATCATCGCGCTGGTCTCATTCTTATTCGATAGATTCCACGCGACATAACTCACACCGTTAGCGTCCATCGCTTCTATCCATTGATTAGCCTGCTGCTCATCAATAGCGCCGCTCCCGCTGGCATCACAGATTCCATATTCCGTCACAAATACGGGAAGACCTGCTGCCACAGCCTCTAGCATGGCATTTCTCAGATCATCTGTATGCGTCGCTGCATAAAAATGCAGCGCATACATAATATTACCATACCCTGTAATTGGATCTGCCGCTGCCTGTTCAACAAACTGTGACCAGTTCGGTGTCCCTACAATGATAATTCCGTCTGCATCATGCGCCCGGATGATCGGAATCACCTGATCTGCATACTGTTTAATCTCCTCCCACGTCGTTCCGCCATTTGGTTCATTGCAAATCTCATACAGTACATGATCATTCTCTGCATATAATGCCGCCATTTCCGCAAAAAAAGATTTTGCCTCTTCTACATAGAGATTAGGATTTCCATCCGACAAGATATGCCAGTCAATGATCACATACAGATCCAGTGCGGTGGCATATTCCACACCTTTTTTGATGAGCTGCTTCAGCGCCTGCTGATCTCCGCCGCTGCAATATCCTCCATATTCAGCTGTATACATAGCCAGCCGAACTACATTCACATTCCATTCATCTTTTAGCTGCTGAAAGCATGCCTCATTCACATATTCCGGAAACCACGCCAAGCCATGTGTACTAATGCCCCTTAACTGTACAGGCTCGTTATTCGCATTCATCAGCTGACTGCCCTGCACATGCAGGGTCTTTTTTGATTGCACTGACTCTGGCTGTGCGCTTTCCTCATGTGATATAGCCGGTGCTTCTGCAGATTCTATTCTTTCCTCCGTAATATCCGTTTGTTCTGAGCTAATAGGCTCCCTCTCCATTTTGCTCTCGCTTTCTTCTGCGTTATTTGTGCTGCATCCCGTCAAGATACAAAGACTCATCCATATACAAAGCAGCCCGACTTGATATTTGCGCATACAATTCTCCTTCTGATCAATCCCAAATACTTAATTGTCTGTTATTTTTTTCTTCAAATAAGTGCAAATACTCAAATATCTGTTCATTATTATGCAGGATCCCATTTTCTTCGCATTTTTGATGAAAAAACCTCATTAAATGTCTGCCGGAGGGGCTTTCAATCATATACTGATTCCCATATGAACGAATATACTTCTCTTTTAGATTTGGAAAGCATCGGTCCAATTGTTCATAAAAATATTCCCTGTTTCCTTCTCGAAGCGTAAGCCCCATTCCAAAACAAATTATACCATACACCTTTGCTTCTATGCACATATTCAATATACCTGAAATGTTCTCTTCGGTATCGTTGATAAACGGCAGAATCGGCGTCAGCCATACAACGGTCGGTATGCCTGCGTCGCGCAGTTTTTTCAGTACTTCAAAACGCTCTCTGGTTGTACTGACATTCGGCTCAATCTTTCTGCACAAATTTTCATCATAAGTCGTCAGCGTCATTTGTACAACGCATTTTGTTTTTTCATTTATTTTCTGTAACAGGTCTATATCTCTCAAAATGCGGCTTGATTTTGTAATAACTGTAAACCCGAATCCATGTTCATATATTAGCTGCAATGCCTTTCTGACATTTCCTAATTCGAGCTCCAGCGGAATGTAAGGATCCGTCATCGACCCGGTGCCTATCATACATTTTTTACGCTTATGAATCAGGGCATGCTTTAACAAATCAACCGCATTTTCTTTCACTTCAATATCTTCAAAATCATGCTCCATATGATAGCATTTGCTTCTGGAGTCACAATAAATGCAGCCGTGAGAGCATCCACGGTACAGATTCATCCCATTCTGCGCTGATAAGATGCCTTTTGTTTTCACAAAGTGCATTTTATATCCTCCTTACCTCCTGACACGATCCTCCACCAAGCCTCACATAAATTCCCGTTCATGCATCTTGAAAAATTCATAATATGCTCGTACATTAGAAAGCTCTGTCCATGTACTTAGCTGCACCGGATCCGCATCTAAATCATAGATCCGAGCTCCCTTCATAGCCAGCAAAAACGGTGAATGCGTAGCGATCACCAGCTGACAGCCAAAAAAGCGTACAGAATCCTCTAAAAAATGAACCAGCTCCTGCTGCCTGGCCGGCGAGAGGCTGTTTTCCGGCTCATCCAGCAAATACAAAGCATCATCCCCTATTTTATTCGAAAAATAAGTAAACGCACTTTCTCCGTTGGAATATTCGCGTACATTATCCATCAGATTCTCACGCACAAATTTCGACTGCGTTCTGCGCCGTGCCTGATTCATCTTTTTTAGCTGGTCATAATCCTCCAGCGATCTCATCTGAAATTTTGCATGCTTAACATCCAGATATTCTTGAAACATCTCCTCACGTCGCTCATCAATTCCTTGATTTACGCTGCGCAGATTCAGCATATAATCAAACACATCATCACTTGTAATCATATGACTGCCGGCCGGAATCGCCTGCTCTGCTTCATAGCTGCACAGATCAATATAGGTTTCAAAAAAATTACTCCGATTATACAGCGTATCGCGCTGCAGCCGCAGCGTCTCGGCCATTACATTCAGCGCCGTACTCTTGCCGCAGCCGTTGCCGCCATATAAAATAGTAATCTCTTCAAAATCTAAATGCGTAAGCGCATGCTTTGATAAAATCTGAAACGGATAGTAACTATCATAACACTTTCGTTTTTCATTCATAAAAAAAGCATGCTCCTGATCAATATTAGGAAATTCAAACGAAGAAAGATAAATCATGGCTGTCCTCCTTATCGGTATATTTACTCATTATAAGGAGTAACAAGTTATTTGTAAAGCGCTGTTACATATTCTCCGGTAAAACAAGAAAAACAGAAATGATCGCTGCCATAGGCATGCTTCAGATCCTCTACCGTTAAAAATTTCAACGAATCTGCCTTTAAATACGCACATAGCGCCTGAGGATTCATCTGTGCCGAGATGAGCTCCTCCCGCGTTGCCGTATCCACGCCATAAAAACAAGGATACCGATATTCCGGAGCTGCAATCCTCAGATGGACTTCCTTCACACCTGCGCTCCGAAGCTGCTCAATGATACGCCTTGCTGTTGTGCTGCGCACCAGCGAATCATCAATGAGAACAATCCTTTTTCCCTCAATGACCCTTTGGTTCACTGAAAGCTTCATACGTACGCCTCTCTCCCGCTGCTCCTGCGTTGGCTCAATAAATGTGCGCCCCACATACCGGTTTTTGATGAGTCCCATCTCCAGCGGCAGTCCGCTGGTCTCGCTGTAACCGCTGGCCGCCGACATCGCTGAATCCGGCACCGCCACCACCATATCGGCCTCCAAAGCTCCCTGATCTTTTTGCGCCAACAGGCGCCCCGTAGTTTTACGCATCATATGCACATTGAGACCATCCAAATTGCTATCAGGCCTTGCAAAATAAATATGCTCCATGCTGCACAGCTTCTGCTCGATTGCTTCGGTATAGTAGCAAAACTCAATCCCCTTTTGTGAAAACTTCACCACTTCGCCCGGCTCCACATCGCGCCAGAACACGCCGCCCACTGCTTCAAAGCCGCAGGTTTCACTGCTAATCAAATAGCCGTCCCCATAATAGCCTATGGAAAGCGGCCGCAGGCCATGCCGGTCGCGAATCGCATAAAGACTCCGATCCGTCAAAATCAAAAAAGCAAACGCTCCCTCCATCTGCCGGCAGGCTTTTTTGATTTTTTCCATCAGCGGCCCTTTTTCTCCCTGAATCAGATGCAAAATAATCTCACTATCACTGGTTCCATGAAAGATATGTCCCTTTTCTTCCTGCTCCCGGCGCAGCTTTGCCGCATTGACAATCTGCCCGTTATGACATACTGCCAGGCTTCCGATCTGCGCCCGCGCAATCAAAGGCTGGATGTTTTCCGGCTCCGCTCCCCCTTCCGTCGCATAGCGCACATGCCCAATCCCATGCATTCCGTTAAGCTGCTTTAAATGTGCTGCCTGTATCACCTCTGTGACCAGACCTGCCCCCTTATGCAAAGAAATCGTCTTGCCATCGCTCACTGCAATGCCTGCCCCCTCCTGCCCGCGATGCTGCAGGCTGTGCAGTCCAAAATATACAGCCGAAGCTGCCTCCGGCACCTGATACGCTCCAAAAACGCCGCACTCTTCATTGATCTTACGCATCAGACTTCACCATATATGCTCTTCAGACGCCTCATGGCCTCTCTGGTATCCTTGCTGCTGCCAAAGGCAGTAAGCCGGAAAAAGCCCTCTCCATTTCGGCCAAATCCGCTGCCCGGCGTACCTACGATGCCCGTTTTTGACAGCAAGTCATCAAAAAACTCCCAAGAGGTCATTTGCTGCGGACACTCCATCCAAATATACGGTGAATGCACACCGCCCGTATACCAGATCCCCATTTGATCCAGCGTCTCGGCCATGACCCTTGCATTTTCCTGATAAATGGCCAAATTGGCTTTGCAGCCCATCATGCCGGATTCCGTAAACACCTGCGCTGCCGCTCTCTGTACCGGATACGACACGCCATTAAACTTAGTTGTCTGACGGCGCAGCCACATCTGATGCAGCCTCATTCCCTCTCTGGTAAGCTCCTGCGGAATCACAGTATAACCGCAGCGCGTCCCGGTAAAGCCTGCCGTCTTCGACAGCGAGCAAAACTCAATCGCACAGTCCCTGGCGCCCGGAATCTCAAAAATACTGCGCGGATAGCCCTCCTGGACAAACGCTTCATAGGCTGCATCAAATAAAATCACGGCGTTTTGCTCTCGTGCATATGCGACCCATTGCGTAAGCTGCTCCCGGTTATACACGGCTCCGGTTGGATTATTGGGTGAGCACAAATAAATGAGATCTGCCGGCTGACCCGCATCAGGCATCGGCAGGAAGCCGTTTTCCTTCGCTGCCTGCATATAAACAATGCGCCGGCCATCCATTACATTTGTATCACGGTACACCGGATATACAGGATCCGGAATGAGCACTGTATTATCCGCGCTGAACAGATCTAAAATATTACCCAGATCACTTTTAGCGCCGTCGCTCACAAAAACATCCTCTGCTGTCACTTTGGCCTGCATCTGCACCTGATAATACTGTGCAATCTTCTCCCGCAGAAAGGTATATCCCTGCTCTGGTCCATAGCCATGAAAGCTTTCTGCCTTTCCCTGCTCCTGCGCGCCTTCCACAAGTGCCATATCGACCGATGTACACAGCGGACGCGTCACATCGCCGATCCCCAGCCGGATGATACTGGCCTCTGGATTTCGCTTCTGAAATTCTGCAACCTTTTTAGCAATCGTTGAAAACAGATAGCTTTCTTCTAATGCCTCATAATGATGATTGAGCTTCATTTTGTACCTCCTTCTTGATACCGTATACTGGCACGAATAAATTCTCTAAACAGCGGATGCGCTTTGTTAGGCCGACTCTTAAACTCGGGATGATACTGTACACCCACATAAAAATCATGCTCCGCAAGCTCGATAG
>CANOUM010000096.1 GCA_947570515.1 uncultured Clostridia bacterium | reverse complement strand
GCTTTAGAAGCGTTACTCCCTATTCTTAGCTCTTTTCAAGACAAGTCAAAAACTGACGCTGCCCCTTGCCCACATATTCGTCCTGCGGCATTCGCAGCAGCCTGACCTTTTCTACAACCGGATCGGCAAAGCTTGGAATCTTAGGAACAAATAATGCCAAACAAGCCGATAACGGCGCATAATACCGCTCCTGCATTTTTTTCGCCAATTCCAGATTGCTTTTAGAAAAAACCGGTTCCGGGCTGATTATTTTACGAATCTGTTTCAGCCTTTGCTCCGGAAATTCTGCTTCTTCCGTCAGCTCAATCACATAACCCTGAGAGCTTCGGTTTCCCATTCCAAACGGAACTTCTACCAGCATTCCCTCCTCAATTTGCTGAGAAAGTGCTTCGCTGACTAAATACGTATAAACCCGGTCTACCTTTTGATGGTGCAAGTCAATAATAATCCTGGCATACCGTGCCATCGGATTATTCTTCGTCTTCGTACTGATTGCTCAGATCCACAACAGCCATTTCATCAAACCCTTTACTCTCATTCTCGTCCTGAGAGGGTTCTCTGGTAACAATACCAATTTTCTCCTGTTCCATCTCGGCAATCGCCAAAGACAGCATACGGCCGTTATATCGATCCTGAATCATCGGACTCTCTTGATCAATAAGCGCTCTTGCCCGTTTGGACGCAGCCATAACCAAACTATAACGGCTATTGATCGGCGGTTTCCCCATTTCTGTATTCACATGATTCACATGATCAATTAATTCTTTATAAGACGGATGCAGCATTTTCTTCACTCCTTTATCATCGTTAGCACTGTTTATTGTAGCAGATTCTTTTCAAAATTACCAGAAAAATTTCAAAAGCCCAGCTCTTTTGCCTCCTGCTCCAGATGGCTCAGCAAATCTCCGCAAGCAGGTGAAATCCCCGTTCTTGTCTGAATCACACGATGCAGCTCCTGAACACAGCTTTCCAGCTCCTCAGTCACCACTAAAAAGTCATATTGTCTTGCCTTTTCGAGCTCTTCCTCTCTGGCCTTTTTAAGACGCTGCTCGATCTTTTCCCGTGTCTCCGTGCCACGACCGATTAAACGTCTCTTCAGCTCCTGCATGCTTGGCGGAATCATGTAGATCAGCAGCGCCTGCGGATACTGTGCACGTACTTTCAACGCTCCTTCCGCTTCAATCTCCAGAATGACATCGTTTCCCTTCTCCAGCTGCTGCATAACAAAGGATTTAGGCGTTCCATAATAATGCTCCACATACCGAGCCCATTCGAAAAAATCACCATCTGCAATCCGCTTTTCAAATTCTTCCTTAGTTATATAATGATAGGAAACCCCCGCTACTTCTCCTTCCCTCGGCTCTCTCGTAGTCGCCGATACAGAAAGAGCGTAGGGATACTGCGCCAGAAGCTCCTTTACCACTGTTCCCTTGCCTACGCCGGAAAACCCGGATATTACGGCTAACACTCCCGTTCTGCTGTCCATAATTCCTCCCCTTTCTCTGTGCTAAGTCTTGCAGCAATGGTCTCCGGCGCGATCGCTGACACGACCACATGGCCGCTGTCCATAATCAATACCGCCCGAATTTTTCGCCCATATGTTGCATCAATCAGCTGACGTCCTTCCTTTGCCTCTTGAATACGCCTCCTGATCGGTGCAGAATCCGGTTTTAATATGACCACAATCCGTGCAGCATTTACCGTACTGCCAAACCCGATATTCACAAGCCTCATGCGCTTGCCTCCTTCATAGAGCTGTTCTATTCAATATTCTGAACCTGTTCTCTGATCTTTTCAATCACATTTTTCATTGCGAGCGCATGCTGTGTGATCTCCAGATCATTGGATTTAGAAGCAATGGTATTCGCTTCGCGATTCAGCTCCTGCGTCAGAAAATCCAGCTGCCGGCCGATCGGCTCATTTTTTTCCATCGTCTGCCTGTATTGCCGGATATGACTTGCCAGTCTGGTCAGCTCTTCATCGATACAACACCGATCCGCAAAGAGCGTAACCTCTGCCTCCAGCCGCCCTTCATCCAGATGCGGCAGCTTGTCCTGATCCAAATATTCCTGCATGCGTCCATATAGCTTTTCTTTATAATCCTGCACAACAAAAGGCGCTCTTTCTGCGATCTCCTGCCGCAGAACGTCCAGCGTGTCCAGCTTGCCTTCAAAATCCTGCTTTAAATGAGCCCCTTCTTTTTCCCGCATCTGATTTAGCTGATCCAGCGCCTCTTCCATAGCCTGCGCCAAAAGCGGCTTCAGCTCCTCTATATTTTCACTTTCTTCTTCCTGCTGCAGGACATCCGGAAGCTGTACAATATGACTCAGCTTTAAATCATCCTCCAGGCCTTTCGCCTTTCCCTGTTCCCTAAGCACTGTAAGATATGCTTCCAGCTTGCCTTCATTAAGCCAGATACTGCCCTGCTCCTGACTATGATTTGTATAATTGATAAAAACATCGGCCTTTCCGCGCGCTACCTTTTCTTTTAAAATGGTTCGGACATGATGCTCCAGCGCGCCGAATTTTCTGCTAAGCCGAATCCCGCTTTCCAAATAACGATGATTAACTGTTTTAATCTCTACTGTAAACACATGGCCGTCCATTTCCTTTTCGCCGCGGCCAAATCCCGTCATACTTTTCAATTTCAAACCTCCTGCGTTAATCGCTCGTTTTTGATCAGCGCTGCCTCTTCAGTTCGGCTTCCTGCAGCGCCTGTTCATTCTCTCTAACCGGTGTCAGCGTTGCCTTTGCCAGCGTCCGTCCTGTATTTTCATCTACAAATAGTTCTCCCAGACAGTACACAACCTTCTCTTGTCCATCTCTGGTAATCAGACGATGACTCAGATACGCAATGCCTTTCGTCTCAAGCTGCATGGTAAACCGCTGAAAAAAATCTGCCAAATCTTCCTCATGCACCAACTGGCTGTATACAACGCGATCTTTAATGACTTTCTCTTTTGTATACCCCGTCAGCTGTACAAATTCATCATCAACCTTGATCAATTTCCAGCCTTCCTCGACATCCATCCGGCAAGTACCGTACACAACAGAAATGACCTGGGAATTTGTCAGTGTCATTTTTACCTCCAAGCTTTCGCACACATTAGATTGTTTTGCTTATCATACCACAGGCTTTACACTTTGTAAACTATTTGCATTTTGAATGCATTTTAAAGAAGTTATTCTTCCCCTTTTCCTCCAAATATAGTACAATATACTACAATCATTTCAAAATCATTGATTCACGAGGAAACCGCTATGATTCGCATTACCCAGTTTAAACTCCCCATCGAAATTACTGCCGGAGAGCTCGAAGCCCCACTTCGAAAAGAGCTTGGCATCTCTGCTCTCCATCCTATGCAATTCGAAATTATCCGCCGCTCTCTTGACGCACGTCGCGGACATGCGTTTCATTTTGTTTACATCATTGACGTCGTACTCGCCAAGGAAGACAAAATCTGGCAAAAAAATCACCGCTCCCATCCACATTGGCAGCGGCTCTCTCAAAAACCATGCTATCAGCTCACTCTGTCTCATTCACTGCCCAGCCTGCGCCCGATTGTCATCGGCCTTGGGCCGGCAGGTCTTTTTTGCGCTCTCCTTTTAGCCAGACAAGGACTGCGTCCTCTCGTCATCGAACGCGGCAAACCTGTAGAAAAACGGCGTTTAGATACACAGCGTTTCTTTACCCAGCGTAAACTCGATCCAAATTCCAACGTCCAATTCGGCGAAGGCGGCGCCGGCACATTTTCTGACGGCAAACTCAATACCCTTGTCAAAGATAAATCCCTGCGAGGCCGCTTCGTCCTTGAAGAACTGGTCAAAGCAGGCGCTCCTCCCGAAATTTTATATGACGCCAAGCCCCATATGGGCACCGACCGTCTCCAACAGGTTGTGCGCACCCTGCGTGAAGAAATCCTATCACTGGGAGGCGAAATCCGCTTCGAAACCCAGCTGATCGATCTTCAGCTCTCGGATTCCGGCGCCATATCCGGTGCCGTTTTATCCTCCCACGGCCAGCGTACGCTGGAAGAAGCTCATGCCATCTTTCTCGGGATCGGCCACAGTGCCCGCGATACCTTCGAAATGCTGCAGGCGGCTGGAGCCGATATGAGTGAAAAGCCCTTTGCCATCGGTCTGCGCATCGAACATCCCCGCTCGCTGATCGATCTGGCCCAGTACCGTGAGTATGCCGCCTCTCCTTATCTGGGAGCTGCAGATTATAAGCTGACACATCAAAGCACCAATGGACGCGGCGTATATACCTTCTGTATGTGTCCCGGCGGTACCGTTGTTGCTGCTGCTTCTGAACCCGGCACCGTTGTCACCAACGGCATGAGCAATTATGCCCGAAACGAAGAAAACAGCAATAGTGCTCTGCTGGTCACTATCACGCCCGAAGACTTTGCCGCCTACCGTCCTTCGATGGGCGTTCTCAGCGGCGTCGGTTTTCAGCGCCAATTGGAACAGCTTGCCTTTCGCCTTGGCGACAGTGATTATAGCGCTCCTATTCAATGCGCAGGCGACTTTATCAACCGCCGTGACAGTCTCTCCCTGGGAGATATCCAGCCAAGCTTCACGGGGCATACGCGCTTTGCTAATCTTTGGGATCTGCTGCCGCATGACCTTTCTGCCTCTATTGCAGAAGGGATTCAGGCCTTCGGACACAAGCTTTCCGGCTTTGACCGCCCGGATGCAGTCTTAACCGGTATCGAATCCAGAAGCTCTTCCCCCGTTCGCATTCTGCGGGATGCTTCTATGCAGAGCAACCTGCGCGGTCTCTACCCCATGGGAGAGGGCGCCGGCTATGCCGGCGGTATCATGTCGGCAGCCATGGACGGCATGAAAGCGGCCGAAGCCTATCTTACTTCTTTACCTTCTGCCCCGCCTGCTCCATCCACTGCGCCTTAACATAAATCGTTTGCTGATGCGTATAAATCACAAATCCCGGTTTGCTGCCGGCCGGCTTTTTCACATATCTTCTCTGCGTATGATCTACCGGAACCTGATTGCCGCCGGCTCCTTTGGAATGCAGCGCCGCCATGGCAGCCGCCTCTTTTAGGCTCTGCTCCGTGTAATCGCTCCCTTCCTTCAATCCACTGACTAATAAAATCACATGGGACCCCGGCATATCCTTTACATGAAACCACTCGTCTTTAACAGATGCTGTTTTAAAAGTCAGCTGGTCGTTTTGCATATTATTTTTCCCTATTAACCCCTGTACTCCCTCTGTGGTAACAAAAGAAATGGGTTTGGAAACCGACAGGTTTTTGCGCACTTTGTGCGCTTTTTTTATATATCCTGTTTCATGGAGCTCTGTCCGAATATCTTCTATATCTTTCTCACAATCGGCCAGCGTCAGCGCCGTTAAGATGCTTTCCAGATACTGTACTTCTTCCTTTGTAAGCGCGAGCTGTGTGCTGAGCGCCTCTTCTGTGCGTTTTTGTTTATTGTAGCGTGCATAATATTTTTGTGCATTCTGAGCCGGTGTTAAATTAACATTCAGATGAATTTCTATCAAAGGCGCCTCTTCTTCATAATAATTGGCCAGCTGGCAGCTAGTCATGCCTTTTTTTAGCTGGTATACATTGGCCGTAATCAGCTCTCCTTTGATTTTATCAAGCTCTCGGTCTTTGGTATCTGCCATCTGCTTTTCCTGCAGTCCCTGCTTTTTTAGGGCGCGTTCCAGATTGGTGGTAATCAGATGCCGCAGCTCCTGTGATTTTTGCTTCATTTTATCTTGCACATCGCTGCGCGCATAAAATACATCCATCAAAGCACTGAGCGTATCGAATTCTTTTATGCAGCTTCCCTGCAGGGTCTGATAAGGCATCACCGAAAAGTCCACCGCTCTGCCGTTTTCTTCCTGATACAGCAAATAAGGTCCCTGCAGCTCCTCCAGCTTCTCAAGCAGTTCTTCTAAAGAAGCTCGCAGCCGTGCCTGCAATTCTGGTGAAAGCTCCTGATACCGACTTTTTTCATCGATATGAGCTCTTGCCAGCACTTCTCTGGCAGCAAGAGGGCTCAAACCGTTAAACAGCTGATATAGTCCCTTCTCCAGTGCTCCCTCATAGCTTTGCATCACAGCGCCGAACGAAACCTCGCCTCTCGGCATCAGCTCCAGCGGATTGGCCTTTTGATTATGTGTTGGCAGCTGATATAAAAGTCCGGGCTGCACGCTGCGCACCGAGCTCATCATGGGACTCACATGCCGTATCGCGTCAATAATCTGCCCCCGTTCATCCACTAAAATGAGATTACTGTGCTTTCCCATGATCTCCGCTACAATGGACTTATGACACAGATCTCCCAGCTCGTTCAACACCTCCACGCGAATCTCGATAATTCTGTCAAAATGATGCTGCACCACACTCAAAATTTTGCCACCGGTAAAGTGTTTGCG
>CANOUM010000095.1 GCA_947570515.1 uncultured Clostridia bacterium | reverse complement strand
GGATCCCGAGAGCCCTGAATCAGTATGAGAATTATCCATTTTGGTTTACATTTTTTACACAGCTCGGATTTTCGGTCCGTCTGACGCCGCGCACCACCAAGCAAACGTTTGAGGCAGGCATGGAAACCATTCCTTCCGAATCTGTATGCTATCCGGCGAAGCTTGTGCATGGTCATATTATGCAGCTTATCAAGCAGAAGACGCCGTTCATCTTTTATCCCTGCATTCCTTACGAGAGAGTGCTGAAAGAAGGAACGGATAATCACTATAACTGTCCGATTGTTACCTCTTATCCGGAGACAATTAAAAATAATGTAGAGGCCCTGGAAGAAAGCGGTATTACCTTTATGAATCCGTTTCTGAATCTGAACGACAGTGTGAGTGTGAAGCAAGAGCTTTATCAGGCGCTGTCAGCTCAGTTCCTGATCAGTCAAGACAAAGTTGATCAAGCGGTGGATGCGGCGTATGCCGAGCTGGAGACCTATCGCAAAGAGGTTCAGGCTAAAGGAGAAGAGATTCTTAAAGCCATGCGGGAAAAAGGAATGCATGGCATCGTGCTGGCCGGCCGGCCGTATCATGTGGATCCGGAAATCAATCATGGACTGGAAAAGATCATCACAGAGCTTGGAATGGCGGTGCTTTCTGAAGACAGCGTAGCTCACCTTTCGCAGCTGAAGCGGCCGCTTCGGGTGCTGGATCAATGGAGCTATCATTCCCGGCTGTATGATGCGGCAGAATTTGTCGGTAGCCAGCCGGATCTGGAGCTGGTACAGCTGGTTTCCTTTGGCTGTGGCGTAGACGCTGTAACAGCAGATCAGGTAATGGAGATTTTACATAGTCATGATAAAAGCTATACGCTGATTAAAATTGATGAGGGCAGCAATCTGGGAGCGATTCGTATCCGTTTGCGTTCTCTCAAGGCATCGGTTGAGGAGAAAGAGCGTAAAAACGGGGATCAGCCGGTATGCCCCGCAGCGCAGCCGTATACATTTGATAAGGTTATGTTCACAGAGGAAATGAAACGGGATTACACTATTTTGGTACCGCAGATGGCGCCCATACATTTTCGGCTGTTAAAGCATGCCTTTGAGAAATCGGGATACCGGGTAGAGATCTTGCCTACGGTAGATCATCAGGCTGTTGAAGAAGGACTGAAGTATATCAATAATGACGCCTGCTATCCGACCATTCTGGTAGCGGGTCAGATGATGGCGGCGCTGAAAAGCGGAAAGTATGATATCAACAAGGTAGCGCTGGCTATTACGCAAACAGGCGGCGGATGCCGCGCATCGAACTATGTAGGGTTCATTCGCAAAGCACTGCATGATGCCGGTATGGGGCAGATTCCTGTGATTGCCCTTAGTGCAAGCGGTAGTGAGTAGCATGCGGGATTTAAGAGTTCGACTTTTCTGCTGCTCCGTCCCATGGTGGCAGTCGTGTATGGAGACGTTCTCATGCGTCTTTTGTACCGGCAGCGGCCGTATGAGGTTACGCCCGGCAGTGCGGAGGCACTTTATGAGAAATGGCATGCGCGCGCGGCGCATAATGTTCAAAATGGAAGCCTTCCCGAATTTCATCGCAATATGCGGGGCATGGTAAAAGAATTTGCCGAGCTTCCCATTCGTAGTGAGCAAAAGCCGCGTGTTGGCATCGTAGGAGAGATTCTGGTCAAGTATCATCCGACCGGCAATAACGAGCTGGTGAAGGTGCTGGAAAGCGAAGGGGCGGAAGTCTTTGTACCGGATCTGATGGACTTTCTCTTATATTGTTCTTTTGACAGCTTTTTCAAGGTAGAACATCTGGGCTTTAAAAAATCTGAACGATGGATCAATAAAATCGTGATCAGCGTATTGGAGAGGTATCGCAATTATGCAGTCAAAGTACTGAGTCAGTACAAGCGCTTTGGCGCGCCGGATCCGATTGAACATAAGGCACGGTATGTAGACGGAATCATGTCAATCGGAAACCAGACAGGAGAAGGATGGCTGTTGACAGCTGAAATGGTAGAGCTGATGGATCATGGGATCAATAACATTGTCTGTGTGCAGCCTTTTGCCTGCCTGCCCAATCATATTGTGGCCAAATCCATGATTAAGCCAATCCGCAAGCGGTATCCGATGGCTAATATCGCGGCAGTCGATTATGATCCGGGCGCTTCAGAGGTGAATCAGCTCAATCGGATCAAACTAATGCTGGCGGTTGCTTTTAAAAACATGGAAGAATCTTCCAGTATAGATTAAGATGAATTTCATTATACTAAGCTCTGTAACTACAATCTGTAAAAACAGATGATAGATTTTAATACAGGAGGCTTTCTATAATGGAAAAGAATCAGAACAAAAATCGTAATCAGAACAGAAACGAGAACGAGAATCAGAATCGTCAGAACAATCAGAATCAAAATCAGAACCGCCAGAACAACCAAAATCGTCAGAATAACCAGAACCGCAATGAAAATCGCAATGAGAACCGTAAGGAGAATGAGAACGAGAATCGTTTCCAGATCTAAAGCGAGATTTTTAAGCGTAAACCATTGCAAAATTTCAGAAAAGAAGGTATTCTCAGAATACCTTCTTTTTATTTTATCAGGACAGCGGAGAGGAAAGAAATGAGTGGATTATTAGGGAATGCCGCTTTTCAGGGCGCGATTTTTGATCAGGATGGTACTTTGGTAGATTCAATGGGAGTCTGGCGGCGTATCGATGAAATTTTTTTAAAGCGCCGCGGGATTATCATGGATGAGATCTATCATCAAACAGTTAAAACAGCGCCCTATGCCGTAGCAGCTCAATATACGATAGCGCGCTATGGATTGACGGAAACAGCAGAAGAGATTATGTGCGAATGGGACGCCATGGCGTTGGAGCAATATCAAAAGCATGTGCCATGTAAAAAGGGAGCTGCCGCCTATTTAAAAAAATTAAAAGAACAGGGCGTTAAAATTGCGCTTGCCACCTTATCGCCTTGGCCGCTTTCCGAGGCTGTGCTCAAGGCCAATGGGATCTATGAATATTTTGATGTATTTACAGATGTTTCACAGGTTAGCCGCAGCAAGGAGGAGCCGGATCTTTATCTTTTGGCGGCAGAAAAGCTGGGACTTGCTCCGAAGGACTGCGTTGTATTTGAGGATGTGCTTCCCGGAATCCGATCTGCCAAGAGAGCAGGTTTCAGGGTATGTGCAGTCCGGGATCATACCTCGCATGAGGAAGCGGTCCAAATTCGGCAAACTGCCGATTGGTACATAGAAGATTTTACATCATTTTAATAGCAGAAAGCCTCCAAGGTCTTAAACGGCCTTGGGGCTTTTTCTTTTTATCATATTCTGCCGCCTGTCCACATAGGATGAACTAGTTAGCAAGTATAGCGCAGAGCAGCAGGTGCAAAAGGAGGAAGCTGTATGACAGATATTGTACGTTTATTTTGTCTGCCGATTGCAGAGGCCGTGAGTCAGGTGCTTAAGCAAGAGGGAGAGAGTGTGCAGGAGATTAGAATCCGGGCAGGAAAACCGCTGGCAGTCAGTATTGCAGGAAAAAGCTGGTTTGTATCACCCAAAGGAGAAAGGCTGCAGACGCCGGATCAGGCATTATGTGTAGGGTGGGAAATGGTTCTGAAATGCCTGGAGCTGATCAGCGGCAGTTCCCTATATGCCTTTGAAAACGAAATTAAAAACGGATATATCACAGTAGAGGGCGGTCACCGGATCGGAATGACGGGCAAAGCACAAGTGAGGAACGGACAGATTCAGGGGATTCATCCTATCACAGGATTTAATGTCCGCATTGCACATGAGGTCAAAGGCTGTGCAGAAAAGCTTCTTCCCTATGTGGTGCAGAAGGGAAGATTGATGCATACGCTTCTCCTTTCGCCGCCCGGCGGCGGAAAAACGACGATGCTGCGTGATCTGATCCGGCTTGCATCGGACGAGCTGGGTCTTAACGTGGCGGTGGCAGATGAACGATCGGAGATTGGCGGCAGCTTTCGGGGTGTGCCGCAGTGCGATATAGGCAGCCGGACGGATGTGCTGGATGGAGCACCCAAGCGCGAGGGCATGCTGATGATGCTGCGCAGTATGAATCCGCAGGTAATTGCAGTGGATGAACTGGGGGCGCTGCAGGAGCTGGAAGCCATTGAAACGATTATGAATGCAGGAGTGCGGCTAATCTGTACGGCGCATAGCGCGAATCTGGAGGAGCTGAGAAAAAAGCCGGGGTTTGCAGATTTGATTCGCAGAGGAAGTTTTGAGCGGGTAGTTGTTTTGAGCGGCAGGCGGGGACCGGGTACGATAGAAGGGATTTATCAGGCAGCGGAGGGAAGCGGCTATGCAGTGGTTTAAATGGATTGGAATGATCCTGATGGGAGTTTCTGTAGGCAGCATTGGATTTTGGTTAGCCTACCGGATGGATAAGAGACTGCAGGAATACCGGACGCTGCAAAAGATTTTGATGCTGCTTTCCAGCCGTATGCGAATCGGAGAGAATTTGGACGAAGCCGCTCAAAGCTGCATTGAAGCAGGAGCAGCGGAGTGGGAGCCGTGGCTGAGGAGAATACAGGAAGGACTGCGGGCACAAAAACCTTTGTCAGAGATTTGGCCGCAGGCATTGGAGAGGTGCAAGGCAGAGCTGCATCTGGATAAAGAGGATTACAAAATGTTGGCAGGACTTGGAAAGAGTATGCAGGGAGCCGGACTGGAAAGCTGTTTGGGGCAGATCAGTCAGATACAGGATTATTTTCATGCCCAGCAGACGATGCTGGAACAAGCGATTCAGGAGCAAGGCAGGCTGTACCGTACAATTGGCGTTTTGGCCGGGATTTTGGTGATGGTGGTGCTGATGTAATGGATATTCAGATTGTATTTAAAATTGCAGCGGTAGGCATTTTGGTTGCCGTGGTGGGACAGGTCTTGCAAAGAGCTGGCCGAGATGACATGGCTATGCTGACAACGCTGGCAGGATTGATTGTGGTGCTTTTTTGGGTGATTGAATATATCAGTGAGCTTTTTAATATGATTCGTTCTTTATTTGATTTATAAAGGGTTGGACAATGGAGGTATTTAAGATAACGGTGATGGGCATAATCGGAGCAATCCTCGTGCTCACGCTGCAGCAGCAAAAAAAGGAACTTGCGCTTCTGTTAGCCATTGCGGCAGGCGTCTGTATGCTGCTGGAAAGCAGTAAAGGGCTTTCTCAGCTGGTGTCCGGACTGCAGCTGCTTGCAGACAAGGCCGGTTTGTCAGGAAGGCAGCTGAAGCTGCTGCTCAAGCTTTTGTTAAGCAGCTATGTGATTGAGTTTGGCAGTGAAATCTGTAAAGATGCCGGGCAGCAGGCACTGGCGGCTAAAATTCAATTAGGAGGGAGACTGATCATGGCAACGATGGCACTTCCGGTCTTTACTTCGCTTATAGAACTGATTGCGGAGCTGCTGGCATGAAAAAAAGGTGGATATGGAAAACGGTACTGATTGTATTGCTGAGTCTATGGCGGCCTATGAGTGTACAAGCCGAGGTGGATGTGGATCCTTCCTATTTGGATTTTGGCGATGTGGATGAAATCATACAGGAAGCGGAAGGAGAACAGACGCTGCAGGAACAAACAGGCAGCCGCACCATAGGGGAGCTTCTTGCTTCACTCATTCAGGGCGAAACATCTATTTCCTGGTCGGACTGGGTTAAAGCCTTCGGCGTTTCTTTATGGGGGAATATGCAGGAATATATGGGACTTATGCTGCAGGTCATTGCCTTAACACTGCTTGCACAGATCTTTAGTACGCTGGAGCTTCATTTTGGAGATGGTGCTGTAGGAGAAATTGGGTTTTTAGCTGTGTATGGCTGTTTGATCTGGCTGCTGGTACAAAGCTTTCAAATTGCATATCAAGAGGCAAGCGGGCTGCTTGAACATGTAAGGGATCTGAGTTTGTATATGCTGCCGGCTATGGCAGCCGTTGCCGTAGCAAGCGGATACGGGATCAGCAGCGTACTGCAGAGCGAGCTCATGACAAGCGGCTTTAGCGTCATTTTGAGTGTGATGAAAAACGGGTTTGCGGTGTGCATTGTATGGGTAACCATTCTGGAGCTGGTTAATTTTATGAGCAAACGAGCCATCTTATCTCAGCTTACGTCACTGGTAAGGACGATATTGGAGAAGGGAATCAAAGCCATAACGGGTCTGTATTTATTTTTGATGGGAGTATTTGGCATTGTCATGCCTTCGGTGGATAAAACGGTGTACAAAGCTTCTTCGGCGGTGATGGCGTCGGTTCCTGTTGTAGGATCTGCTATGTCGGGCGCGATGGATTCGGTACTCGCAGGGAGTATGCTGATTAAAAATGGCATCGGCGCAACCGGCTGTATTGCTCTTTTGTGCATTTGTCTGATTCCGGCCGCAAGACTTACGGCAATTTGGCTGATGTACCGCATGATGGCTGCCTTTTTATCGCCGAT
>CANOUM010000094.1 GCA_947570515.1 uncultured Clostridia bacterium | reverse complement strand
TCTCATGTTCGCGTTCAAAGCGATGTTCCTGAGATTTGACGGCCTTCATTTTCTTTTTTAGCAGGCGGGCGCCGCTGGGGTTTTGCCGGGTGATGGTATTTAACTGATGTTCGACCTGCTGCTGAATATGATAGAAGCGCTCCATTTGCTGCCGGTATTCTCGTTCTTCGCTGTGGGCGAGCTGCGTTTGCTTTTGCAGCTGGGCATTTCGGTTTTGAATATATTCGCGGTAAGGAAGGCGTGCGATTGTGTGACGAACAGAGCGGCCTCGTTCTAGCTTTTCGAGGTGGATAATGACATTAGCTGTATTTTCAATGAGCGTTTCATCGTGAGAGATGAAGAGAAGGGGAATGGGACTGGCTTTGATAAAGGATTCGAGCCACTGCAGTGTTTCGATGTCAATATCGCCGCTGGGCTCATCGAGTAAGAGGACGTCGGGCTTTTCTATGAGGATGCGTGCGAGCTGCATTTTGACCTTTTCGCCTCCGGAGAGGGAATACACGGGCTGATCGAGATAAAAAAATTCCGGCAGGAGATGGAGCTGTGCGGCAATGAGCGCAAGATCGCGCGGCGTTTGGTCAAAGAAAGCCGGGCTTTGCGAGTAAAACTCGTATACGGTTTTGTTTTTTTCAGTCTCGGGAAGCTCTTGGGGAAGATAGCCAAGGAGTGCGCCTCCCAAAAGACGGTTTCCGCTGGCCTGAGCGTAGCTTTGAACGAGCGCAGGATCATATAGCCATTTGAGTAATGTGGATTTTCCATTGCCCTCTTCGCCGATGATAACGGCTTTGTCCCCGGGCTGCAAACTAAACGTAAAATTTTCTATGATGGTACGCAGGTCTTTTTGATGAGTGAGCGTTAGGTTTTGAATCTGTAACATAGGCACCTCCATTTTGCGGTATAAGATAAAACCCCTGTTTTCGGTTATACGAAAACAGGGGTACAAAGTCATATTCAAAATGCGCAAAATACAGGCAGATGAAAAGACAGTGATAATATCTATTTTCGATAACAGAAAAAAGCTAGGATGGAACCATAGCAGGGAATTTGATTTCTGATATTGTGAAAATAGATTAATTGAACATGCTTTCATCCTTTCTGAATTTGATCGAGACGATGGTAGCACAGAGGAGAAATAAACGTCAAGGGGAGAGAATGATTATAATTGTTTCAAATACTATTTCTGTGGTGAGTTTAGAGATGTGTATAGCCACAGAGGCTGGGCTTGTAAAGCCAGTATCTCTATGATACAATAAGCGCAGCTAGATGTATATTAGCTAATCAAGTATTTGTGATGTCTTTAAAAGACACAGAACGACTGCAAGAATCCCGCAGGGATTTCTTGCTAAGTTCGCTTACAGCGAACTTATATGTACGCAATTTGGAAACGATAAGTTCAGATAAAAATAGGAGGAAGAGATGCTTAGAAAAATTATTAAAATTGATGAAGATAAATGTAATGGCTGTGGAGCCTGTGCTGCGGCTTGTCATGAAGGTGCAATTGAAATGATCGAGGGGAAGGCGCGGCTGACGCGTGAGGATTATTGTGATGGACTGGGAGATTGTTTGCCCGCGTGCCCGGCGGATGCGATTTCCTTTGAGGAAAGAGAAGCTCCCGCCTATGATGAAACTGCAGTTTTGAAAGCTAAAGAACAAAAAGCAAATATAGCGCAAGAGTCAGCTTTACAGATGGAAAGTCAGCTTAGCAACTGGCCGGTGCAGATTAAGCTGGCGCCGCTGCAGACAGCAGTTTTTGCGAATGCCGATCTGCTCATTGCCGCAGATTGCACCGCCTATGCCTATGCCAATTTTCATCAGGAATTTATTCGCGGCCGCGTTACTTTGATCGGATGCCCTAAACTGGATGCAGTGGACTATGCAGAGAAGCTTACGCAGATTCTGCAGGGTAATGAAATTCAGAGCGTCACTGTTTTACGGATGCAGGTGCCCTGCTGCGGCGGGCTCGAAAATGCAGTAAAGAAAGCGATAGAAAAAAGCGGCAAAGAGCTACCTCTAAAGATTGTCATCGTCGCGCCTAATGGAAAGATCATAGGGTGAGCTCATGTATAGTGCTGAAGTCATAAAGCGGCAGGATCAACTGCTGGGAGAGATCATTGGCTTAGCCCGCGCTTCAGAAGGAAATGAAGATCTGGTATCTGATCAAACAGATCAGGCACTGCTCAGCGGGCTTGTATTGGCCGGCAGCGACGATATCGAAGAGCTGCAGCAGCAAATACAGAAGATTCAAGAAGAAAAACGAAAGATTGTACCAGACTGTTTTGAATGTGCCGCACCCTGCGGACGTACAGCAGCGTATGATATCACGCTTTTGCTGCCGAGCACGAGCCGCATCGATATGCTAAAAATAGCCTTAATTTTCTGCATACGAGCTATAGCAGCCGAGCTGCAGCCGCCTGAAGGCCATATACAGGAAGAAAGCAGAAGATTTCTATACAGTACACTGGTGCTGATCGGACTCGAACCAGAAGATCCGGCCACGCTGATAGATGCATTAGAAACAGGAAGCCGGCTCTATGCCAGGCAGCGCATGTTTTAGACCTCAAATTAAATGGATATAAAAAGGAGAAGTAAATGGAATATCGAATTTTAGGAAAGACAGGATTAAAAATTTCAAGACTGGGCTTTGGCGGCATCCCCATTCAGCGGATCGATGCCGCCGGCACCAAGGCGCTGATGCAGCAGCTATTAGAGGTCGGCGTCAATTATATCGATACCGCGCGGGGGTATACAGTGAGTGAAGAATACCTGGGAGAGGCACTGGAAGGCATGCGTGAGCATTTTGTGCTGGCCACCAAGAGTATGGCGCGCACCAAAGAAGAGATGGCCCGCGATATCGAAACCAGCCTGCACAATCTGCGTACGGATCATATTGACCTGTATCAGGTACATAACCCCAATTTGCAGCAGCTGGAACAGGTTACAAGCGCGGGCGGCGCGTTAGAGGCCCTTATGGAGGCCCGCGAGGCGGGCAAGATTGACCACATTGGTCTCACGGCTCACTCCCGCGAGGTGTTCGAGAAGGCGCTCAGCCTTGACTGGGTGGAAACGATCATGTTTCCGTATAACATTGTAGAAAGTCAAGGAGAAGAGCTGATTCAAGTCTGCGCAGAAAAGAATATTGGATTCATTGATATGAAGCCGTTAGCCGGCGGTGCAATTGAGGATGCGGCCTTAGCCCTGCGCTATATAGCGGCCAACCCGGATGTGACGGTTGTTATTCCCGGTATGGCGGCTTCGGAGGAGCTGACGCAGAATATAGCGGCCATGCAGGATTCTGCGCCATTGACGGACGCTGAGAACCAGCGGATTGAGCGAATTCGAGAGACACTGGGAACGCAGTTTTGCAGACGCTGCAACTATTGCGCGCCCTGCGCGGTGGGAATCCAGATTCCGAATGTGTTCCTGATGCAGGGATATCTGGAGCGGTATGGCTTGGCGGATTGGGCTAAGGCGCGCTATGGTGCGATGCCGGTGAAGGCTTCGGCCTGCATCCAGTGCGGCGTGTGTGAGACGCGCTGTCCGTATGAGCTGCCGATTCGGGAGATGATGAAAAAAGCGGCCGCGGAGTTTGGAGAATAAATGGAACGCAGAGAATATAGGGTGAAGCTGATTGACGGTGATTATGCGCATTTGGAGCGCATAGATCAGCCGGAGGAGGAGCTGTTTTTGGTGGCCCGGGCGCTGCTGCCGGCGGAGATTGATGAGGGCAGTGAGCTGGTGTATGAGATGTTTCAGTTTTCAATGAAATAAGGAAAAAAAGACAGGATCATCTGTGAATGGATGATCCTGTCTTTTTGCAATGGGATTTAACGCTTGATGAGCTCTGTGGCTCCGTTAAACTTAATCTGCAATTCATAATACCCTTCAGCCGAGTAATAAAAAGGCGCTATGGCTACATCGATTCGGCGCCCGTCCTCCATCCGGATAACCTGCATATCGCTGGTGCTCTTTCCGCCTGTAATGGCAGCTGCATGATCGGAGGCTTCACTGTACGACGCAGCTTGGTATTCGATCGTTCCGATTGTAGGCAGGAGCTCATTCAGCTCTTTGACGGCCTGATCTGCGATTTCAGCAAACTGATCGGCACTGATCTCGCTGTCAGGCATTTTAAGGGTTAAATTGAAGGCATACATGCACCCTCTATAGTCGGGAAGCCGTTCGTCGGTTTCTGAAACGATGTAGAGGGAGACGGCAAATTCGTTGCCGGCGAAGGAATAGGGAGTATTCAGAATAAGCTTTTCTTCCTGAGAAGAGGCATTTACCTGCTCCATGGTATAATCATCTGTCTGCAGGTTAAACTGAGTTATTATATCCTCCTTTTTTTCCAGCATCTGCTGCGCCAAGGCCGGAATGGACAGGGCCTCCTTGTTAGCGCTGCATCCGGCGGTACAAGAAAGGGAGAGTAGCAGGAGCAGGGTAAGACCCCGAAGTCGAGATCGAAGCATGATGAATCCTCCTATTAAATTAATATTAAATATTCCACAATGTGTATCCATCAGAAACGCCATCTATTGTAAAGGTAAAAGTAAGATAGGTTCCAGCACCGAAGCCTTCTGATGTACGAATACAACGACTACTTGATAATGGATTTGAAGAATTGGTGAAATGGTTGATGGTTGTGGGCTATTTCTGTAAATAGAAATACAGTGAGAGAATGAGTTACTTATTAAACTATACCCAGGATAGGTATAAAGCTGACCGTCACATATGAAATCTAAGCCGATATTATTGACTGTACATGTTTTTACTTTTGTATAATATAGAGATGCACTGGTTGGCTTAAAATATTGAAATGAATCACCTGGTACATATTCAGAGTATACACCCTTTTCTCTGAGTATAATTTTTACTGCATCTAAAGAATAAAATGTATCGGAGTCCCTTCTTTTAGATTATAGTCTAATATTAGGAATGCCGGCAAAGCCTGCCTGCAGGTCTTCGTCGGTGGGGATGTAGTCGCTCATCTGGCCATTGTGGAACTTTTCATAGGCCAGCATATCAAAATATCCCGTACCGGTCAGGCCGAACAGAATGGTCTTATCCTCGCCTTTTTCCTTGCAGCGCAGCGCTTCATCGATCGCAACACGGATGGCGTGGCTGGATTCAGGCGCGGGCAGGATCCCCTCGGTGCGGGCGAACTGTTCAGCGGCTTCAAACACGGCTGTCTGCTCTACGGCAGTAGCCTCCATAAGGCCGTCATGATACAGCTGTGAAAGCGTAGTGGTCATGCCATGATAGCGCAGACCGCCGGCATGATTGGCAGAGGGGATAAAGCCGGAACCAAGCGTATACATCTTGGCCAGCGGGCAAACCATACCGGTATCGCAGAAATCATAGGCAAATTTGCCGCGTGTAAAGCTGGGGCAGGAGGCAGGTTCTACAGCAATAAAGCGATAGTCGGCCTCGCCGCGCAGCTTTTCGCCCATAAACGGAGCGATTAGACCGCCCAGATTGCTGCCGCCGCCGGCGCAACCAATGATGATATCCGGTTTAATATCATATTTATCGCAAGCGGTTTTGGCCTCGACACCGATCACGGACTGGTGCAGCAAGACTTGATTGAGCACACTGCCCAGTACATAGCGGTACCCGGGGGTAGAGGTGGCAACTTCTACCGCTTCGGATATGGCGCAGCCAAGAGATCCGCTGGTGCCGGGATGTTCAGCCAGAATTTTCTGTCCGATTTGAGTATTCATAGAAGGAGAGGGAGTGACGTCCGCGCCGTAGGTGCGCATCACCTCGCGCCGGAAGGGCTTCTGCTCATACGATACTTTGACCATAATAACTTTGCAGTCCAGGTCGAAATAGGAACACGCCATGGACAATGCGGTGCCCCACTGGCCGGCGCCGGTCTCAGTCGTCACGCCTTTGAGACCCTGCTGTTTTGCATAGTAAGCCTGGGCAATCGCAGAATTTAATTTGTGAGAGCCGGAGGTATTGTTGCCTTCAAACTTGTAGTAAATTTTAGCCGGCGTTCCCAGCGCTTTCTCCAGGCGATAGGCACGCATCAGCGGAGAGGGGCGGTACATCGTATAAAACTGACGGATCTCCTCTGGAATTTCGATGAAGCGTGTGGTATCATCCAGTTCCTGTTTGGCCAGCTCGCTGCAAAATACATTGCTTAGCTCTTCAACCGTCATAGGCTGCAGGGTGCCCGGATTTAACAGAGGAGCTGGCTTGTTAGGCATATCGGCCCGCAGATTGTACCAATACTTTGGAATCTCATGTTCTTCTAAGTAGATTTTGTAGGGAATTTTGCTCATGGTGTATGTCTCCTTTTCAAAATATTTTAATACCGAGACATATAAAAAACCTGTCCCGGAAACTATGCCGGGACAGGTGAATAAACAATTACCTGCGGTGCCACCCTGCTTGACGAATAAATTCGTCCGCCTTTGCCCGTACGATCATACGGAAACATTTGATAACGGAGCGTTTACTCCGGCGCACATACTCTATGTTCTGCTTGC
>CANOUM010000093.1 GCA_947570515.1 uncultured Clostridia bacterium | reverse complement strand
TAAATAGTTTAATACCATACATAGCAAGCGAGATTTCATTTCCTTTTTCTCCCATCGTATTTGACAGGTACTCTTGCATTGTATCGACAAATGCCTTTTGATCCTTAGACATCTTTCCAATGATCTCCTGCAATATACTATCAGAAAGCTTATATGATACTGCCTGCTGAGGATTAAACTTCACCTTCACACCCAGTTTATTTTTTATGCCAACTTCCGTACCTTCATCAAATACAATACCTCCTTTCTGCAAATGATCAATAGCCTGATTTCTCTTGGAATATGCATACAAGCTCATCATCTGATCTAATGATAGATTAAACTCTTTCCCATCAGCAGACTTAAAGTCATATCGCTTATCAAAATCCCAGGAGTCATATTTATATTTTTTGTATTGCTCATCATAGAATTTTTTCGCTTGCGTCATATCAACTGCCCATGTATCTTCACCGATCCTCACATTTTCATACAGCTCTGTAAGCGTTTGAGAGCCAATCCTCTCAAATGCATAAATCGGTTTCAGATTATTCCATGAAAAAGCTGACATACTCTGACTTGTACGTGTTCGATACTGCTTGTGCTCCCCTTCACTTTCAAGCTCTTGCATCACTGCTTCACGGTATTGCAAATTCCATTACCAATGAATCCAATTCATCAAGCGTTACTGTTAAAACTTTTCAAGTAAAAGAAACCCCTATATGGATTATCTGGACATTGATCGTGTTAGCAGTAACAACTATCAGCATATTTTTTAAATCAAATAGTCAAAAAAATCAACTTCTGTCTTTAAAATCTCACCTAAACAAAGAAACTAAAGAAAAGGATGATGCCCTATGCGCAAAGAAAAAAATCGAAAAACAAATAATTCATATTGAGGAAAACGCAAAGAATGAAATAGAAAAAGTTCGAGATTTATACGGTGAACATTTAGCGAAAGTCCAAACTTGCAAGCTCAAAAAACATTAAATACCCTGAACACCTCGACACTACAACAGCTGCAACCATCATAAATGAATACATAAACGGTGGTTCTCCTGATAATCTAAAATTAGCTGTACAGGCTATATATGAATTTTATCTTTATTTCATTATGGAAGAATATTAAATAAACAAAACACCCGCCCTCCTGTTGGCGCAGGAAGGCGGGTAATGGAATCAGTTACACCTCATGCTAGGTGTATGAATAGAAATAGATTGGAGAAATAAAATATTATGATAACGAATCAATACATTCAAGAACTTATTACTTGTCCTAAAAAATCATCTTCTCTTTCACGTGCTAAATTTATTGAAAAAAACCGTAGTAGAAGATGTGAAATTGATTGTTATTCTCAAGATGATCGCTTCCATTTTACTATTTTTCTTCGCCAATCTATAGAGTTTATCGAAGACTTTTCAGTAGGTCTTATTTGGAAAGAAGCATTCAATCAAGAATCTACTTTACCTGATTGTGTTTTAATTAGATGCCAAGGCCCTCATGATGGAAAATCTGAAGAAGGATCAGATATGCATCATAGTTATCACACTCATACATTAACTGAAATTGATGTTCGTGAACATAGATATACAAAGCCTTCCAAAAGACAATATGCTGAAACTTTTTCTTCTTTCCAAGAAGCTATCTACTATTTTGAAGAATATTGTGGTATGATAGGGTTAAGGAATATCCTTTTAAAAGATTCAGATCAATTGACTTTATACGATGATTAAATATTATTCCATTTAATGTATTTGGAGGATTTTATTATGCTTACCACAACTACTCTCCCCTCTATCACATTATCTATTAGCTATAGAGAAAAACGAGAGGGATTATTTAAAATTCTTGTTCCGTTTTTTCATGAAGATGGCGATATGTACGATATCTTTTTACAAGAAAGTCCTGTTGCTTCTCGTAAACTTCGCATTTGCGATAAAGGTTTGACTTTAATGAAGTTATCTTATACATTTGATATTGACACACCTAAAAAAGAAAGTATTCTTCATAACATAATTCATCAGAATCATTGTGACATCACTGATGGTGAAGTTTATCTTGATTGTACTGTTGAACAATTTGAATATGCAATCTATCAATATGCTCAAACTATTTCCAAAATAATGAATACTGAAATTTTAACTCGAGAAACAATTCGATCTATGTTTACAGACAATTTGCGCCAGAATTTATATGAGGCATCTTCTCGCTTGAATGTAAAGTTATCTGAAAATGTCTCTCCTTTATCTGATGCATCCTTACGTGCAGATTATTCTCTTGAAAATCACGGAAAAATTATTTACCTTTTTGGTATAAATAGTGATACTAAAGCTTCTAAAGCAATTATATCTTGCTTGCAATTTCAAAAAGCACGTATTCCTCACAACAGTCTCGCTATTCATGAAAATTTTGAAAATTTATCTGCGTTTAATCGAACTCAAATTACTAATGCAGTCGATAAACAATTTACATCTTTAAGTGTTTTCAAAGAAGAACAAAACCAATATTTTGATCGAATATTTCAAACCGCACAATAACAAAACCGCCCGCCTCCCTGCGCCAACAGGAAGACTGGCAACGGAGCCAAGCCCCATAATAATATGCAATGATCCAGAACTATTTATTACTAAATTGTCTTCTATGCTATATAAAATAATTTTAAATTGACGTATGATATTATATATGATATCATATAATAAGGAGGTCACATGACACAGCTGGAAAAACGAAGGAAAAAATTATTTCAAAAGCCCATTCCTAATGATATGACAGAAGAAGAAATCTTCTCTATAGCTGAACAATATGGTTGCAGTATACATACAGGTGGAAACCATCAACATAAGATTGTGTTTAATCCAGATGAAAATTGTCCTATCCAGCAAAAATCTATTCCCGTTCCTTCTCACGGGAAAAATGTTCCAGAAGTCGTCATAAAAGAACTAAAACAGCTTATTATTGAAATTGAAGATTATGAAGGAGGTCCTAGAACATGATCTATGAATTTAAAATGTATCAAGCCCAGGTCGAAGATCATATATTCTGGGTTGCTGAAAGTAAAGTATTAAACGGCTGCGTAGTCCAAGCGGATACTCCCCAAGAAGCATATCATAATTTAGAATTAGCGGAAGAGGACTGGCTCGAAACTGCAAAGGAATTAGGATGGAATATTCCCGATGCTTCCATCCATGAACTAAAACTATATAGCGGAAAGGTTGCTCTCCGTATATCTCCTATGGTACACAGAGATGCTGCTAAGTATGCAGATGAACAAGGAATTAGTCTTAACCAATATTTTAATAACGCTATCATCGCTTATAACGAAAGATCCCGTTATTCTGAGGTAGCTCAGTTAATTCCTGTATCCGAAATTAATCAAAGCCGTACTGAAACAAAAGAAGTCCATTACCATTTGACAAAAACTGATATGACTGTCAATTTTAATATTATTAAAACGGAGGACCTATACAATGTATAATCTTTCTCTTATCCAAGCTAACTTAGTCCAAGGAACTTGCGTAAATATGCTCCCTCCAGGAGACAACTTTGAATTAAACATCGAACTAAACCACACAATCAATACCACAGCTCCCGGTCTAATGGATTCAATTACGAAGCTAACAGTCTCTCCTAAAAAAATAGATCTCGCTTCTCCTTTTAATATCTCTTTTGAATTACGAGCTTCTTATAAAGCTCCTTTATCTCTATCATCTGATGATGCATTTGATGAGTCTATTCATATTGTTTTCCCTTATCTAAAAACAAATCTGAAGCAGTTCTGTAATCTTTTAGATTTCCCCTTGATCCCTTTGCCTTTTGATTCAATCCCTTCAATCAAAGCTCAACAATAAAAAATAAAACCGCCCGCCTTCCTGCGCCAACAGGAAGACGGGCAACGGAGCCACATCCGAAGAAAATGGACACCTACTTCTCATAGGCATTGTACCATTTTTCCCCGGAATTAGCAATACATCCGGGCATTTTTATGCCCAAAAAGGAGGAAATAAAACGATGGCCACAGCCAGAAAACTACCATCCGGCTCTTGGCGTGTACGCATGTACATCGGTTCTGATGAAGATGGCAAAAAGCAGTACAAGTCTTTCACCGGAAAAACGAAAAAAGAGGCCGAGAAAAAAGCCTTAAACTATACTGTTATACACACACAAACCCAAGATATAACTTTCGGAGAAGCTTTTCACCGTTATATTGAAAGCAAGCGTAATATATTAAGCCCTACCACCATCAGAGGCTATCAGGCTATAGAAAGAAACTACATCAACCGTTTGAAAAGAGTAAAGCTAACTCAAATTACTAATGAGATATTGCAGAAGCAACTGGATGGTGTTGCTATTGATCATTCAGCTAAAACTGTCAATAATACCAGAGGAGTTATCACTGCTACTCTAAAGATGTTTATACCGTCCTTTGTCGTAGATATAAAAGGATCGCCCAAAGAAAAAAACACAGTTCATATTCCATCCGATGAAGATATCCATCGTATTTTAGATGCAGTAGCCGGGACAGATGTGGAGCTTCCTATTTTATTATCTGCCTTTGGCTCTCTCAGACGCGGAGAAGTATGCGCAATATTCCCGGATTGTGTGCATGATACATACATCACGGTTAAACGCGTAATTGTATTAAACACACAAAATCGCTGGGAAATTAGAGAACGCCCGAAAACATATGCCGGCTACCGGGATATAACGCTTCCAGAGGATATCATGGAAAAGGTTAAAGCTGCTGCTTCAGAATGCCCGAATGATCAACCTATTCTAAAATACAAGCCGGATGGATTATATAAACGATTTAGAAAAGCAACGGAGGCAGCCGGCGTATATCCCTATAAATATCATTCGCTTCGGCATTATTTTGCTACGTTCTGCCACTCTATTGGAATCCCTGATCAGTACATTATGGAAATGGGAGGCTGGGATGATATAGGGACTCTCACGAAAATTTATCAGCATACCATGGGCAGCAAAAGAGAAAACATCAATAATAAAATTTCTCAATATTATGATCAGATTAAAATATATGACACGAAATATGACACGAACAAAAAAGAACCCGCTGTTTAAGCGGGTTTTATAAGTGGAGCATATGGGATTCGAACCCATGACCTTTTGAATGCCATTCAAACGCGCTCCCAACTGCGCCAATGCCCCAAGCAAAAATCAGTATAGCAAAGGCCGGAGAAAATGTCAAGCCCTCGCCGTGACATTTTCTCCTTAACACAAGCTCCTATCGCTTGCTGAGACTTTTCCTGCACATCAGTAAAGCCCCTAAGAACAATCCTGCCGCCACTATTACTCCCACATATAGTAGCTGCACCGCTTCCTCGCCCGTTTGCGGTGATAGCTTCTGTCTCTGATCTCTCATCTCAATTTTCTGTATCTGCGGCATATCCTTAATTTCAAACATGATATCTGCTGCTTATTGATATCCCTGCGGCGCTGTCTCCTCCTGCAGAATGTATTTTCCCACCGGAAGCTTTTCCATATACTGCGGGGTATCGCCGGATATCCACTTCTTGATCACATTTCCTTTTTGATCCACAATCTGCAGAGCCGCTCCTGCCACCGGCTTTTCACTTTCCCACTCCTTTTTACTGATCTCCACCTTCGTCACATCATCCTTCATCTCCACCTTTTGTACCTTCGGTGTATCCTCAATCTTAAAGATTACATCCTTCGCTGTCACATACCCCATAGCCGGAATCGTCTCTCTGAGCGTATAGACTCCAATCGGCAGTTTTTCTATATAATGGGGCTGCTCACCGGAAATCCATTCCTCAACAATCTGACCTGATTCATCCAAAATTTGCAGCGCTGCGCCCGGCAGCTCCTGTCCGGTTGTGATATCTTTTTTGCTGATCTGCAGTTTTGTGATCTCCTCTTTCATTTCAACCGTTTGCAGCTCTGCTGTATCTTTTACTTCAAAGATTACATCCTCCGCTGTTACATATCCGTCTGCAGGCGAAATTTCTCTCAAAATATACATGCCGACAGGCAGTTTTTCAATATAATGCGGCTGCTCGCCGGATACCCATTCGTCCAGTATATTGCCTTCCTGATCCAAAATCTGCAGCGTTGCTCCCGGCACTTCTTCACTGCCTGTCAGCTCCTGCTTGCTGACAGCAAGACTGGTCACCAAGCCTTTTACTTTAAAGGATCCTTCAAGCGGCGCATTCAGCGGCATTTCTGATCTTGTCACCGTGGTTTGCCGTTTAGCGCCTGTATTTTGATTGACCGTCAGAATGGGGGCCGGCTCCTTTATCGTATCTCGCAGTGTATTACGAACGCTCACGGTAAAATCAACCTGCTGTGGATTAAAGATAACCAATGTATTTCCCTTTACCGTCAGGGTTACACTGCTGTCAGATGCTGTAAACTGCATATAAGAAAGCGTCTGTGCCGTATCATTCAGCACGAGGGTATCGCCTGTCATTTCATACACTTTAGACTCCTCTTCGCAGAAGCTGGGCAGTTTCTGCATTTTTTTAAGCTCCTGCAG
>CANOUM010000092.1 GCA_947570515.1 uncultured Clostridia bacterium | reverse complement strand
TGCCTCTTCGATTAAGCGTATGATGAAAATTAAAGATTATGGGCATCTGATTCCGGGACACGGGGGCATTTTGGATCGCTTTGACAGCCTTCTTTTGGTAGCGCCGGTGATTGTTATGATCCTGGAAATTTTTAAAGTTATAGGATAAAAAAAGCAATGAAGAACATAGTTATATTAGGGAGTACCGGCTCAATCGGAACACAGACGCTGGATATTGTCAGAGCGCTGCCGGAAAAGCTGCATGTCAGTGCTTTGGCTGCCGGAGGAAGCAGGCCCGAGCTTTTGGCCGAGCAAGTACTGGAATTTTTGCCGGAGATGGTTGTCGTATATGAGCCGGAGCAGATGGAAGCAGTCAAGGCATTGCTCAAAGGAAAGGCTCCGGAGGGATTACAGTATCGCTGTGGTATGGAAGGATTGATAGAAGCAGCTGCGCTGCCCGAGGCGGAGCTTGTTGTGACTTCACTGGTAGGCATGATCGGAATTCAGCCAACGGTAGCAGCGATTCAGGCAGGAAATCATATTGCGCTGGCCAATAAAGAGACATTGGTATGTGCAGGCGCCTATATCATGCGGCTCGCAAGGCAAAAGGGCGTTAAAATCCTTCCGGTAGACAGTGAGCATGGCGCTATTTTTCAGTGTTTGCAGGGAGTAAAATCAGAACATGTGCATAAAATTATACTGACGGCTTCCGGCGGTCCTTTTCGAGGTATGTCGGCGAAGCAGCTGAAGCAGGTTACACTGAAGCAGGCACTCTCACATCCGAACTGGTCGATGGGAGCTAAGATTACAATAGATAGTGCAACACTTATGAATAAGGGACTTGAAATGATTGAAGCGATGTGGCTGTTTGATAGAAAACCGGAGGAAATAGAACCGGTGATTCATCCGCAGAGCATTATTCATTCGATGGTGGAGCTGAAAGACGGTTCGGTGCTCGCTCAGATGGCGGCGCCCGATATGCGGCTGCCAATTGAGGTGGCGCTTTTATATCCGGAAAGAGGCCCAAGAGAGGTGCCGGCTCTTGATTTTAGAACGCAGGGAGCCCTGACCTTTGAGCCCATTGATGAAGACGTTTTTCCATCAACGGCTATGGCATACTATGCCATGAAAAAAGGGGGACTTTATCCGGCAGTGTATAACGCGGCCAATGAGATTGCGGTGGAAGGTTTCCGGCTTGGCCGGATTGGTTTTTGCGGGATCTTTGAGACAGTGGAGAGAGCACTGGAGCTGTATGATAAAGAGCCGAATACACAAAAAGAATATGAATTAGAAGAGGTAGTACAGATTCGGGATTGGCTAGAAAAGAGGCTTTCATGAGAGCCTGCTGAATGGAGGAAGTATGAGCATTATTCTGACGCTGCTGGTGTTTACAATTATCGTTGTGATCCATGAATGGGGACATTTTATTATGGCACGCCATCATGGAATCCGTGTGGAAGAGTTTGCGATCGGCATGGGACCTGCATTATGGAAACATAAGACGAAAAAGGATATGATTTTTTCGGTGAGGCTTTTGCCGATTGGCGGCTTTTGTAAGATGAAGGGCGAGGAGCCGGAAGAGGGGCAGGAAGCGGAGGAGGATTCCTTTACCGCAAAGTCGCCGGGGGCAAGAGCCAGCGTGGCGGCGGCAGGGCCGATTATGAATTTTGTATTGGCTTTTGTGCTGCTGCTCATTTTTAATCTGTGCTATGGGTACGCGGATACAAAGGTTCAGTCGGTAGAAGCAGACTATCCTGCGATGCAGGCCGGACTGGAGGCAGGAGACCGCATTGTAGAATTAAATGGAGAGACGATCCATGTGTATAATAAAATCAGTTTTTTGCTGATGAATTATCAGGCTGGCGAAGATGTGGAGCTGGTTGTAGAGAAGGCGGATGGCAGTGAGAAGACACTGCAGTTTCCGCTTCGGTATGACGAAGAAAATCAGCGCTACCGTATGGGCTTTGCCGCAGGAAAATCCGGAGGAATTGGAGAACAAATTACAGAAAAGGGATTTTTTAAAGCCGTATGGGATATGCTGAGCCAGAGCTTTTGGTACCTGTGCTTTGAGGTGGAGCTTACGATTCGGAGCTTTGCGATGCTGTTTACCGGTAAAATCGGATTGGATGCCGTGGCAGGACCGATCGGTATGGTAAGCGTAGTAGGGGAAACCTATCAGGCGGCTGCTTCCCATGGTATAATGGCGATTTTGAGCAGTATGTCCAGCTTGATGGTGCTTTTGAGCGCTAATTTGGGGGTGCTCAATCTATTTCCGGTTCCGGGATTGGACGGAAGCCGGTTAGTATTTTTAGGGCTGGAGAAGGTTCGGAAGAAGCCGCTGAATCCTAAGCTGGAAAATACGATTTATTTAGTGGGCTTTATTCTGTTATTTGGCTTGATGGCAGTTGTGGCGCTGAATGATGTGCTGCGGCTGTTCCAATGAATGGGAGGACAATAGGTCATGCATACAAAAGAAGTGAATATCGGCGGTGTTAAAATTGGCGGTAAAAATCCGATTGCCATTCAGTCGATGACGAATACAAAGACAGCGGATGTAAAGGCAACGGTTAAACAGATCTTGCAGCTGGAGGAGGCCGGCTGTGAGATCATCCGCTGCACAGTTCCGGATATGGAGAGTGCACAGGCGCTGGTGCAGATTAAAAAGCAAATTCATATTCCGCTTGTAGCAGATATTCATTTTGATTATCGTATGGCGATAGCGGCTATGGAAAACGGCGCAGATAAGATTCGCATCAATCCGGGAAATCTCGGCGGCGCAGAGAATTTGAAGAAGGTCGTGAAGATAGCCAAGGAGCGGGAGATTCCTATCCGGGTTGGTGTAAACGGCGGTTCGCTTGAGGCGGATTTGCTGCAGACCTATGGACATACGGCAAAGGCGCTGAGCATGAGCGCTTTGCGCAATGTGCGCTATCTGGAAGAGCTGGGATTTGAAGATATCGTGGTCTCTATTAAAGCCTCTCAGGTTAGACGCTGCGTGGAAAGCTATGAGCTATTTGCAAAAGAATGTACATATCCGCTGCATATTGGAATTACAGAAGCAGGTACGATAGAAGATGGTTCGATCAAGTCAGCGCTTGGGCTTGGGATTTTGCTCTATGAGGGGCTGGGAGATACGCTGCGTGTTTCTCTTACCGGAGATCCGGTAGAGGAGGTGCATGTGGCACAGAAAGTTCTGCATTTTATGGGACTGCGGCAGTTTGGAATTGAATTTGTATCCTGTCCAACGTGCGGGAGAACGAATATTGATTTGATTGCGCTGGCGAATCAGGCGCAAAAGGCGCTGGCCGGCATTAAAAAGCCGATTAAGGTGGCGATCATGGGATGCGTTGTCAATGGGCCGGGCGAGGCCAAAGAAGCCGATTTGGGAATTGCAGGCGGCAAGGGAGAAGGACTGCTGTTTAGAAAGGGAGAAATTCTGCGTAAAGTGCCGGAGGATCAGCTTCTTTCTGCACTGGTAGAAGAGGTGAAGGCATATGACCCCGTATGACCGGTCACTGATTGATGTTTTTCCCGGAGCATTTCAGCAGGAGAGCGTAAGTCTGGCGGCGGCTGCTCAGGTAATCAAGGTAGAGGTATGTCAAAGTGAATGCAGGATGGAGGTTTATATTCGTTCCAAACGGAAGCTGACCGAGGATGACCGCGCACTGCTGACAGCCTGTATTGATGTTTACCTGGAGGGGCGCGTACAGGTTTTGCTGATAGAAAATGAGCCGGTGAACCTGCAGGAAATGACGGACAATCAGAAAAAATATGTGATATTGGAGAGGCTGCGGGAAGAGCAGCCTTCTTGCGCTGCTCTTTTACATGCCATGCCATTTCTGTTTGAGAAGGGAAGGCTGGAGATTCAGGTAAGGCCGTCGGCGCTGAAGCTTATGCGTCTGCGTCATACCAAAGAAAGACTGGAAGAAATTCTTCAGTTTCTGGGAATGGAGAGTGTGGTTGAGCTCATAGAGAATGAAGCGGTGAAGCCGGAACAGGAGGCCGGGGGGGAAGATATACCAGTCAAACAGAAGGAAACTGCAGAAGAAAGCCGGCCGCAGCTTCCGTGGGAGGAGCCGGAAGAGGCGCAAGCAAAGGAAGCCTTGCCGGATGCCGCTTTTTTTGCGGCCTATGGAGCAGAAGAGACGCTGCGAGATGCAGGAAACAAAAGCAGACCGATGCAAACAGATATGCCGGATAGAGAAGAAGAAAAGATAGAAGAACCGGACACAATGACAGAAAAAAAGAAAAAAAATCAGGTCATGTGCGGAAAACCAATCAATACAAAAGATGAAATTCCGCTTGCCAGGTGCGACGAGGAGCGGCGCATGGTGGTGACGCGCGGGATTATCAGTACGATTCATTGCAGGGAGATTCAAAACGGCAAAGCGATTCTAACGATTCGGATTACGGATTATGTGGACAGCGTGGAGGTTAAAGCCTTTGTGGTACATAAGACCTATAAAAACCGAATGGAAGCACAGATGGTAAAGGGTGCTACGATTCTCGTTAAAGGAAGCCTGCAAATGGATAGCTATGTGCAGGATCTGGTGCTCATGGCAAATCACATTACATTATGTGCAGAGCCGCTTCAAGTCAATGAAGAGAAAAGGAAAGAGCTGGAAGGGATGATTTTAGGAAGACCCTTTCAGGGAGATCCCGTAAGCATTAAAAGCGTATTGGGACAGGAGACGGACGGTCCTGTGATTTTACAGGGAGATATTATCCTAAGTGAAGGAAAGGAAATCCGCAATGGCCGTACGCTGATGACGATCGATATCACCGATTATACGGGTGCTATTTCTGTAAAAGCCTTTATGGAAACAGCCGATCTGGAAACCAAAGCGGGGTTGATGAAAAAAGGAAAGCAGATTAAGGTAAAAGGCCGGGTTAAATTTGATGATCAGTATGCACATGAGTATCAAATGACGGCGGACGCCATCGTTCCAACGCAGGATAGTCTAAAGCCGGAGCGGCAGGATACCTGTGAAGAAAAACGCGTAGAGCTGCACGCGCACACAAAGATCAGCGAAATGGATGCGGTGGTATCACCTACGGATTTGGTCATGCAGGCGCACCGATGGGGGCATCCGGCAGTCGCCATTACCGATCACGGCGTAGTACAGGGATTTCCGGAGGCAATGGATGCAGCCAAAAAATGCGGCATTAAGGTGATTTACGGCGTAGAGGCCTATCTGGTCGACGATTTAAAAACAGCCGTACAGAATGATCAGGGGCAAAATTTCGAGGATCGTTTTGTTGTATTTGATATTGAGACAACAGGATTTAATAAAAAAGAGGATCAGATACTCGAAATCGGGGCTGTGATGATCGAAAACGGCAGGATCGTGGATCGGTTCAGTCGGTTTGTCGATCCGCAGCGGCCGATTCCTGCCAGAATCACAGAGCTCACTTCGATTACGGATGAAGATGTCCGTGGACAGGGCACAATACAGGAAGTGCTGCCGGATTTTAAAAAATGGATAGGCAGTAGCGTACTGGTCGCTCATAATGCTGCCTTTGATACAGGTTTTATCCAAAATAAAAATGCACAGCTGGGTGAGGAGCCGATGAATCATACGGTGGTCGATACACTGGAGCTGGCGCGTGGTCTATTTGAACTGCGCCGTTATACGCTGGATTCTGTGGCCAAGCATTTGGATATTTCGCTGGAAAATCATCACAGGGCAGTGGATGATGCCGAAGCGACAGCGGAGATCTTTATCCGATGTCTGGCTTTGCTGCGTGAGCAGGGCATAGAAGCTCTGTCACAGGTGAATACATACATCCATAATAATACCGATGTGAAGCGGCTTCGTTCGCATCATGCGGTGATTTTGGTGAAGAATAAGACGGGGCTGCGCAATCTGTATGAGCTGGTTTCGCTGGCGCATTTGGATTATTTTTATCGACAGCCGAGGATTCCTAAGAGTGAATATCTGCGGCTAAAAGAAGGGCTGATGATTGGTACGGCTTGTGAGGCGGGCGAGCTGTATCAGGCTGTTTTGGAAAATGACGGGATTGAGACGCTGGAACGTCTGATTGATTTTTATGATTATCTGGAAATTCAGCCAGTGGGCAATAATGCGTTTATGATTGAGGATCCGGATCGTGATAATGTGAATTCTATAGAGGATCTGCAGGAAATTAACCGCCGTATTGTAGAGCTGGGCTTGGAGTATGATAAGCCGGTGGTGGCTACCTGCGATGTGCATTTTAAAGAGCCGGAGGATGCGGTTTTTCGAAAGATTCTGATGGCCTCTAAGGGATTTAAGGATGCGGATAATCAGGCGCCGCTTTATTTTAGAACGACTAATGAAATGCTGGAGGAATTTGCCTATTTAGGAGCAGAGCTTTGTCATCAGGTAGTGATTGAGAATCCGGTGAGAATCAGTGAAATGGTGGAGGAGATCCTGCCGATTCCGGAGGGACAGTTCTCTCCCGTCATTGAGGGCGCAGAGGACGAGCTGCGCGATGCCGTATATGGAAAAGCAAAATCCATGTATGGAGATCCGCTGCCGGAGATTGTAGCAGCGCGTCTGGATCATGAGATGAAATGCATTATCAAGAACGGGTTTGCGACGCTATATGTGCTGGCGCGGC
>CANOUM010000091.1 GCA_947570515.1 uncultured Clostridia bacterium | reverse complement strand
ACAGCTTCTCTGCTTTTTTATATTCACTTGTAACACATGTATTGTAATCCTACATGACTTGAAAACGAATATTTGGACGACGCTTGACAATGATTTTAAATCATAGTATAATTGAATGCATAAAAGGGAGTAGACTACATCCGATGGATGGTTCGAAAGCGTCAGGTCGATGCAGCTTTGCTGTATCCGTATCGAACGAAATGTGCGAGACTTTTAACATCATGAGAAGTGAATTCTTGAGATGCTTGGAAGTCTTTTTTGCATATAAGAAATCTGATCTTAGTCTACGAAGACTTCCCCCTGAACACGCTCTTCAGGGAACAGGAGGATATACTGGCGAAATTCTTGGGAAAGGAGGAAAAGAGGGGATAAGCAAAGTGACTCCGGAGCGATAATAAAAAAGGAGAAAAGGAAACATATGTTAGCATTTATTACAGAGAACATGGGACTGTTCATAGGGATTGCGGTAGCGTTAGTAATCATTTTGATTTTGGCAAGCGGCTATGTAAAGGCACCGCCGGATACCGCATTTATTATTTCGGGACTTAGAAAAAAGATTATTATTGGAAAATCCAGTATTAAAATTCCGTTTTTAGAACGTATAGATCGTCTGAATCTGAAGCTGATTCCCATTGATGTCAAGACCTCTAATGCTGTGCCGACAGCAGATTATATCAATATCCAGGTAGATGCCGCCGTCAATGTGAAAATCAGCAGTGAGAAAGAAAAACTGGCTCTGGCAGCAGAAAACTTTCTGAATCAAAAAACGGAATATATTGCGCAGGTAGCTCGTGAGGTTTTGGAAGGCAATATGCGTGAGATTGTTGGCCGCATGCGGCTGGAGGAAATGGTGAGCGACCGGCAGAAGTTTGCGCAGCTGGTCAAAGAAAATGCAGATCCGGATCTGGCAGCCATGGGACTGGATATCGTGAGTTTTAATGTGCAGAACTTTACGGATGGAAACGGCGTGATTGAAGATCTGGGAATTGATAACATCTCGCAGATTAAAAAGAAAGCGGCGATTGCTAAGGCGGAAGCTGAGAAGGAAATTGCAGTAGCTAAGGCGGAGGCCGACCGGCAATCCAATGATGCTCGGATCAACTCGGAACGTGAAATTGCGATTAAAAATAATGAGCTGGATATTCAAAAGGCAGATTTGCAGAAAACAGCCGACACAAAACGAGCAGAAGCGGATGCTGCATACGAAATTCAGAAGGAAGAGCAGAGGAAAACCATCGAAGTGACGGCCGCTAATGCCAATATCGCACGCGAGGAACGGAATGTTTTGCTGAAGCAGCGGGAGGCAGAAACGAAGGAGAAATCGCTGGATGCAGAGGTAAAGAAAAAAGCGGAGGCTGATAAGTTTGCCAGACAGCAGAAGGCGGAGGCCGATCTGTTTGAACGTCAGAAGGAAGCTGAGGCGCGAAAGTTCGAAATTGAAAAGGAAGCGGAGGCACAGCGTTCTAAGGCGGAGGCCGACCGCTATTCGAAAGAGCAGGAAGCAGAGGGAATCCGCCGCGTTGGAGAGGCGGAGGCCGAAGCAATTCGGGCAAAAGGAATTGCTGAAGCAGAGGCCATGGAAAAAAGAGCGGAAGCGTATCAGAAATACAATGATGCTGCTATGGCAGAAATGCTGATTAAAGTGTTACCGGAGATTGCCGGCAAGATTGCGGAGCCTCTGACGCAGATTGATAAGATTACGATTATTGGCGGTGATGGAAGCGGTGTGGATTCCGTTTCAGGCAATGTACCCAATGTGATGGCGAAGCTGTTTGAATCGATGAAGGAGACGGTGGGAATTGATTTGGGAGAAATTGTGAAAGCAGGAACCTATGATGCTAAGGTCAATCGCAATATTCATGTGAGCGGCTTGGAAAGCAAAGAACTGCCGGAAGAGACAACAGAAATCATTACAGAATAATGAAAGGCGGGATGCTGTTTTAGGACAGCATCCCGTTTATATTTAAGCGGTACTGGAGAGCTTCCATGAGGTGTTGTTTTTCGATTTTTTCACAGCCATCCAAATCTGCCAGAGTACGGCTCACACGCAGAATTTTATGGTATGAACGCAGAGTCAGCCGATAATGTTCATAGGCCTGTTCCATAAAGGCAGCCAGAGAGGGCGAGAGGCAGCAAGCTTGGTGGATTGCATGCGGATCCATGCGTGAATTATAAGCGTTTTTGGACGAAAAACGCTGCGCTTGCATTTGTCTGGCTGTTTGGATACGGCAGAGGGCTTCGGAGTGAGTAAGAGAAGAGGAAGAATGCAGATCCCGGAAGGGAACAGGTGCCATCGTCAAAATTAAATCGATTCGGTCTAAAAGAGGAGCGCTGATTTTGCTGAAATACTGCTCAATCCGAGAGGAGGAGCAGTGGCACTGCTTGGTGTTGGGATAATGCCCGCAGGGACAAGGATTCATGCTGGAGATGAGAAGAAAATCGGAAGGAAAGCAAAAGGAAGCATGCAGGCGGTTTAATATAATTTGATGCTCCTCCAGAGGCTGACGCAGGCTTTCCAGACTTGCACGTGAAAATTCCGGCAGTTCGTCCAGATATAAAACACCATGGTGAGCTAAGGTGATTTCGCCGGGCTGAGGAATGGAACCGCCGCCAATGAGCGAAGAGGAAGGAATGGAGTGATGCGGAGCGCGAAAAGGACGGGAGGAGATAAGTGATTGATCCGCGGGGAGCAGATGACAGGCGCTGTAGATTTCTGTCAGCTGGATTTTTTCTGAATCACTTAAAGGAGGAAGCAGGGAAGGCAGTGATCTGGCGAGCAGAGTTTTGCCGCAGCCGGGTGGACCGATCAGAAGAAGGTTATGCATGCCGGCCGCCGCAATCATGAGAGCTCGTTTGGCTATGGTCTGTCCATGGACGGAATCAAAAGAGGGAGGCAGGGGAGCATTTTTCGGCTTTGCCGAAGCAAAAGACGGAGGAGGCGTTCGTTTACAGATGACAGAGATGGCTTGTGAAAGGCTTGTGAGACCGTATAAGGCAGGAGGATTGGCTAAGGAGGCTTCTGCGGCATTGGTCAGCGGTAAAAAAATAGGGGAGGAGTGCTGAAGCAGGCAGTGCGTTAACGGGAGGGCGCCGTGAAGAGGTTTGAGATCGCCATTTAATGAGAGCTCGCCAAGAAATGCGGAATTTTCGAGCGCTACGGGTGGAATGAGCCTTTGGCAGGCAAGAATACTGAGAGCGATGGGAAGGTCTAAAACGGAGAAGACAGCGGCAGAAAGAGAAGCTGCAGGGGAAGCGGGGCGAATATTGATGGTGATGCGCGAAGGTGGCAAAGGATGGCCACAGCTTTTTAAGGCACTGCGGATACGTTCGCGGGCAGAAGCAGCACGGCTTGCGGGGATGCCAACGATATTGAAATACGGAAGACCGTTTCCGATGAAACATTCTACTTCGGCGATCAAGCCGGATAAGCCGGAAAGAAGAGCACTGTAGGTACGTTGAAACATGAAATACCTCCAAACCTTGATATATAAATAGTATCGGAGAAAAATAAGACTTGTTTACATCTTTACAAAAAGTTCATGGAAATATCATAGTAAATTTTCAAAATTCCCACTATACAAAACAAATGCCTTCGCTTATAATAAAATACGGCTGGAGATCTGAGAGATTGGAGATACCCAATGGATCAGAATTTCACAAAGGAACGGCTGGCGTGTTTGGAGCTAAGCCTGCTGACGAGCAGAGCCGGACAGGCAGCACGGTGGTGCATGCTATGTGGTTCGGCGGTCAGCGTTTTAGAACAAGTACAGAAATCAGATAAAAGTCTGCCTCTGAAGGAAAAAGAACGGCAGGCTATTCTTTCACTTGGGGAAGGCTGGCGGCGAGGCCGCTTGTCTCAAAGAGCAGAACAGATTTTAAGAGCATGTCAGAAGCAGAACATTGCATGGATTACTTATGAAGAAAAAGGATATCCTTATCTTTTGAAGCACATTTCTGACCCGCCTTTGATATTGTACTATAGAGGACGGGCGGAGCTGTTTTCGATGCCGTGTGTTTCAGTGGTAGGTTCAAGAAGGGCAAGTTCATATGGGCAAAAGGTTGCTTATGAACTTGGAGAAGCCGCGGCTAGAGAAGGCCTTATGGTTGTGAGCGGACTGGCAAGAGGAATTGATTCGTGTGCGCATAAAGGCGCGCTGGATGCCGGAGGAAAAACGCTGGCAGTGATGCCTTGCGGATTGGATCTTTGTTATCCTAAAAATCACATGTGGTTATATCACAGAATTTGTGAGGAAGGAATGGCCGTCTCAGAATATCCTCCGGGAGTCAAAGCAGAAAAATGGCATTTTATTGATCGGAATCGTATGATCAGTGGTTTGAGTGCTGCTACGGTGGTGGCGCAGGCGGGACCTAAGAGCGGTTCTATCCGTACAGCGCAGTTGGCGGCTGAACAAGGCAGAGAGGTGTTTGGAGTTCCGGGAGATATTTACGATCCGGAGTATTTGGGCGTACATCATTTGATTCAGGATGGAGCGAATGTTGTAACGAATCCCAAGTGGCTGATCAGACTACTGATTAAAAATAATCCAATTAAAATGCAAAGTGAGAAAAAACTTGGCCATGCTGTGAGTTATAGGACGAAAAGAAAAAGTGAAGAGCTGGCAGATGAGCAAACAATAGCGAAGGAGCTTGCGGAAAGCAAAAAGCAAAGCAGTAAAAGGGCAGGAGAAGCCGTTTGGCTGTATGATAGCATAGAAGAATTCGGCTGTCTGTCGGAGCGCCTATGTGAGCTTACAGGAAAAAGTGCGGCTGAGGTGCAGCAAGCAATTACAATACTAGAGCTTCGGGGCCTTGTTAAAAGGGATGTTCAGCAGCGAATTACAAAAGTATAAAGTGAATTGGCAGGAGGTAAAAATGGCAAAGAATTTGGTCATTGTTGAGTCACCGGCAAAGGCAAAAACCATTAAAAAATTTTTAGGAAGCAATTATCAAGTGATTGCTTCAAACGGACATATGCGGGATTTACCTAAAAGTCAGCTTGGCGTAGATATTGAGCATGATTTTGAGCCTAAATATATTACGATTCGAGGAAAAGGCGAATTGCTTAGTCAGTTAAAAAAAGAAGCTAAAAAAGCAGATAAAATATATCTGGCAACTGACCCTGACCGCGAGGGGGAAGCCATTTCATGGCATTTGGCGATTGCGCTGGGACTTGAAGAAAAACAGATTCATAGGATAACGTTTAATGAAATTACCAAAGAGGCTGTTAAGGGTTCAATTAAAGCAGCGAGGAGGATTGATCAGGATCTGGTGGATGCACAGCAGGCAAGGCGTGTGCTGGACCGAATTGTGGGATATCAGATTAGTCCGGTGTTGTGGAAAAAAGTAAAAAAAGGGCTTAGCGCAGGAAGAGTTCAATCGGCAGCACTTAAGCTTTTATGTGACCGAGAGGATGAAATTTCGGATTTTGTCCAAGAAGAGTTTTGGACAATTGAGGGCAGATTTGGTAAAGAAGGAAAAAAAGGAAGCCTGGGAGCTCATTTAACGGCGATAGTCCAAGAGAAAGTAAAAATTGAAAATAAAGAACAGGTCAACCGGTTTTTAGATCAGATATTAAAACAGGATGCATATACGGTTACAGAAATAAAGAAAGGGAAACGCAGTAGAAAAGCGCCGGATCCTTTTATCACCAGCACGCTGCAGCAAGAAGCCAGTAAAAGGCTGAATTTTTCGCCTCAGAAAACGATGCGGATTGCACAGCAGCTGTATGAAGGTGTTGAAGTGAAGGGCAGCGGCATGGTGGGTCTTATTTCGTATTTGCGTACCGATTCTATCCGCATTTCTGCTGAAGCACAGGAATTAGCCAGAGGCTATATTGAAGAAGAGTTTGGGAGTGAGTATATAGGAAGCGGTGTTAAACAGGAGAAAAAAGGGAAGATTCAGGATGCACATGAAGCGATTCGCCCCACTTATGTACACTATGCGCCTAAAACCTTGGAAGAATCTTTGAGCAGAGATCAATATCGTTTGTATAAACTGATCTGGGAGCGCTTTTTAGCGAGTCAGATGAGTGCTGCTGAATATGAGACGCAGCATATTACTATGAAAAGCGGTGATTTTACGTTTGATGCCGCAGGTTCCAGACCTGTCTTCCTTGGATTCATGAAAATTTATCAGGAGCAGGAGGAAGAGACGGAGAAGTTTGAAAGTATAGAGGGATTACAGGAAGGGGACTTGGTTCAGATCACAGAAATGGAAGGAATCCAGCATTTTACGCAGCCACCTGCCAGATATACAGAGGCCTCGCTGATCAAAGCTCTGGAAGAAAATGGTGTAGGCAGACCCAGCACCTATGCTCCGACCATTGGAACCATTGTGACAAGGGGATATATTGCCAAAGAAAAAAGAACATTGTTTGTTACAGAGCTTGGCAGTATTGTGAATAGAATTATCAGTGAATATTTTAAAAGCATTGTAGATATTCGGTTTACAGCCCAAATGGAAGAATCCTTGGATCATATAGAAGAAGGAAAGAAACAGTGGAAAGGTGTGATTCGGGATTTTTATCAGGATTTTGTATTGCTGGTGGATAAGGCAATGGACGAGCTGGAAAAGATGCAGATTGAAGAAGAAGTT
>CANOUM010000090.1 GCA_947570515.1 uncultured Clostridia bacterium | reverse complement strand
GCACTCCAAATCCGGAGGCGTTTGGCTCTTTCTTCTAAAAATGGCAGATCAAACATTTCTCCGTTATACGTCACACAGATAGAAAACCTTCTTAGCTCCGCCAGAGCTTTCTGCATAAGCTCTGCCTCCTCTGAAAGGCTGCCTGCTAAAAACTGTTTAGCAATAAAAAAGCCTTTCTCATAGTATACCATTCCCACCAGATAAACACTGTCATACAATCTTGAGAATCCTGTTGTTTCAATATCTAAAAACACCATCGTCTCCGGCTTGCCTACCAGCATCCATCTGTCCAAAGCGTCTTCTCTCTCTTGCGCTGTCTGATTCAGCTTCGATTCAATAATCCGCACGGCAGCCTCCTTGATCATACAGAAAGCAAAAGGGCCGTTGTATATGCAACAGCCCTTTCTCTTCAGCCTTGATGGCCGTTTATTCTTCCTCGGTTGTCTGGATCTCTTCTTCTGTCTCCGGTTCTTCCGGTTCCAGCTCTCTCATGCTCAGACTAATTCTCTTTGCTTCTTCATCGAAATCAATCACTTTCGCTTCGATTTCCTGTCCGATCGTCAGCACCTCAGATGGATGCTTAACAAACTTGCGGGAAAGATGAGAGATATGTATCAATGCATCAATCCCTTTCTGCAGTTCAACAAAAGCACCAAAGTCAGCAAAACGAACTACTTTACCCGTTACAATATTACCAATCGCATATTTTGCAGCCGCATCCTTCCACGGATTTGTCTCGGGGAATTTCGTTGTTAAAGAAATACGCTGTGTTTCCGGATCATAAGATTTTACCATCACTTCAATCTGCTCGTCTGTCTTAACATAACGATTGGGATTGCGTACAGTTGCCCAGCCCATTTCTGAAACATGCAGCATACCGTCAATTCCGCCTAAGTCAATGAACGCACAATAATTGGTAATATTCTTTACTGTACCGGTTAAATGAGCACCCTCTACCAGCTTCTGCATGGTTTCTTCACGAAGAGCGGCTCTCTTTTCTGCAATAACGCTGCGACGATCGCCCATGATGCGGCCGCGCTTGCGCTGCAGACGAATAATACGATACTCAATCTCCTGATTTAACAGCGTCTTGACATCAATCCGGCGAACATCACACAGTGAAGCAGGGATGAAGACTTTAACATCACCATGACGCACAATCACACCATTTTCCAAAGTTTCCGTTACGATACCGGTCAGAATCTCCTTATTTTCCATTGCATTTTCCAGCTCAGCATAGGCAAGATCCTGTACCAGACGGCGGCGGCTCAGCGTTACTTCGCTGTCACCTACTTTAACGACCATGACCTCCATGGTATCTCCCACCTGAACCTGCTCGGTCAGAGGTGCATCACTGCCGCCAAATTCAGCTTTTGTCATCGTTCCATCGCACTTATACCCAATATTAAACACGATCTCATTATCCGTTACCTGCGCTACCGTACCGGACACGATATCACGGGAATGAATTTCTTTAAAACTTTCGTTTAGCATTTCTTCGAAAATGTTGCTCTCACTCATTTTACTTACTACCTCCTGAATAATATAATCCGGCGTTGAAGCTCCGGCTGTTATCCCTACAGCCAAAGCATCCGGCTTTAATCTCACGCTAGACAATTCCTCTGCATTTTCCACATAGTATGTGTTCGCACACTCAGATAAACAAAGGTTGTATAGTTTGCGGGTATTCGAACTATGCTTCCCGCCAATGACAATCACCGCATCACTCGATTTCGCTAATTCTAGCGCTTCCGCCTGATGTTGGGCCGTCGCTGTGCATATTGTAGGGCACACATATAGATTATACTCCATTTTGTCAAGAAACTCAACAATTTTTCTAAATTTATATTGATCAAATGTCGTTTGCGCCACCAGCGTATACCGATTCTCTTTTGGCGGCGCATCAGAGATAATCTCCTCTTCCGTCTGGTAGATATAGGGCTTTTGCAGGCACCACCCTTCAATCCCCTGTACTTCCGGGTGCTGCGGATCGCCTAAAATAATCACCCGATCCCCCAGTTCTCCCTGCTTTCGCACGATATCATGAATCTTTTTTACATAAGGACACGTTGCATCTACAATCTTAACAGACGCTTCTTCCAGCTTCTGATATACAGCTTCTCCTACGCCATGCGCGCGAATGATCACCGCATCCCCAGCCTTTAGCTCTGTAGGATCCTGTAAGGCAAAGATCTGCTGCCCCTCCAATTTGCCAATCACATCTCGGTTATGAATCAGCGGGCCATATGTATAAACCGGCCCCTTTCTTCTTTTAGCTTCCTCCTGCGCCACCCGGATCGCATTGCGAACTCCGAAACAAAAGCCCGCTGTCTTTGCAATGGTAATGTTCACTGCCGGACCTCTTGGATCAGGCCGCACACCGTTTCCACCACTTCCTGCAAAGGCATATCCGTTGTATCCAGGAGGTGTGCATCCTCAGCTTGTCTCAGCGGGGCAATCTCCCGTTTGGTATCTCGCTCATCACGCTCTGCAATCTCCCGAATAATCTGCTCAAGATCTGCATTCAGAGTACCATTTTCCTGTCGTTCACAATAGCGTCTGCGTCCTCGTTCTTCTGCCGAAGCCGTAATAAAAATTTTTAGATTTGCCCGCGGCAGCACATGAGTCCCAATATCACGCCCATCCATAATCACATCATATTTTTCTGCTGTTTCCCGCTGAATCCCCAGCAGCTTTTCCCTCACAGCTCCATGCACCGCTACTTTACTGCCGCCGTTTCCTGCTTCAGCCGTACGCAAAAAGGGCGTCACATCCCGTCCATTCACCGCTACATGCTGGCCATCTTCTTCGTAATAAAGCTCCACATCCAAAGAAGGCAAATGCTGCTCCACTTGCCCTGCGCTCTCCAAATCAATTCCTTTTTCAGTCAGCACATACCCCAGTGCTCTGTACAGCGCTCCTGTATCGACATAGTGCAGCCCCATTTTCTGAGCTACCGTCTTTGCAACTGTGCTTTTCCCAGCTCCGCTTGGTCCATCAATCGCCACATTCAGCATATTGTTTCTCCTTTTCATTTGCAAAGTCTGCAGCCCCTATGCCCGCAGCAGCCCCTGTTGAAAAAGCCAGCTGCAGGTTAAAACCGCCTGTGAGCGCATCAATATCCAATAGCTCTCCGGCTGCAAAAAGCCCCGGCTGCTTTTTAATCATCATCGTTGCCGGTACCAGTTCTTGTACGGCAATCCCCCCCATTGTCACAATCGCTTCTTCCAGAGGGCGGGTACCTCTAATAGAGAGACGCAGATCTTTTAACAGCATGCCTACTTTTTGCCGCTGCTGTCTGGTAAGATCACTCACCTTTTGCTCCCTGTCAATCCCCGAAAGCTTCACCACAACCGGAATCATCTTGCGCGGCAGCAAATCTGTCAGCGCATTTTGAAAATTTCTCGTCCGATACTTTTCAAAGTCTCTCAAAAGCCGCTGATCCAGCTCCTGCGCCGTCAAGGCGCTTTTCAGATCCACATGCAGCCAAAGTCCCGCCTCTTCAAAACTCTGTTTTTTCTTTCTCAAATAAGCCTGTATTCGGCTCGATGCACTCAAAATAATAGGTCCGCTGACCCCAAAATGAGTAAACAGCATCTCACCAAAATCCTCATACACCGTTTTTCCCTCTGGGCCTTGTGTAATGCGAATAGCCGTATTCTTAAGTGAAACGCCCATCAAATCACGGCACCAATCCTCATTAGCCACCAGCGGAATCAACCCCGGCACGCCGGGAATAAGCTCAAGTCCAAGCTTTGCCGCCATCGCATGTCCATCGCCTGAGGATCCGGTCGATGAATAGCTAAGACCTCCGGTGCACAGGACGGCCGCTCTCGTCTCAAATGCTCCCTGATTGGTTTGTATCACAAACCCCTGTTCACATACAGCAATGCCTCGCACCTGCTGCTGCGTCTGCACTGCTGCACCTGCCTTTTTTACATATCGCAGCAAACCATCAATCACATCAAATGCACGATCAGACACAGGAAATACTCTGTTTCCCCGCTCAACTTTAAGAGGCACCCCATGTATCTCTAAAAGCTGCATCACATCCTGAGCCTTAAAATGAGCGCAGGCCGAATACAAAAACCTGGTATTTGTCACAATGTTTTCCATAAACGCCCGCTCATCACACGCATTCGTTACATTGCAGCGCCCCTTACCTGTAATGCCGATTTTGCGTCCGACCTTTTCATTTTTTTCCAACAAAAGGGTCCGGGCGCCTGCTTCTGCCGCCTTACCCGCGGCAATCAGCCCGGCAGCACCGGCCCCAACCACAACTACGTCATACATCATGATAATAGCTTTCCAAATGTTTTGCTTTCTTCTCCTGCACTTTCATACACATCATATTCCTGCCAGATGCGCTCCAGGCTTTCTAAATTCTCTTTTACTTCTCCTTGCCGGTTCATACTCAGCGCGACCACAAGCGCATTCAAAAGACTCATCGGTCCTACCATAGAATCGACAAAAGAAATCATATTGCTATGAGCCTTTAAAACACATTCTGCACTGGTGGCAATCGGTGACTGGTCACTGTCTGTGATGGCAATCACACTGGCGCCCCTGGCTTTAGCAAAATCCATCGCCTTAACCGTTCTTTTTGAATATCTGGGACAGCTAATCCCGATGAGCACATCGGCAGGCCCGATATTCAGCATTTGCTCAAATGTCTCGCTGATGCTGTTAGTATGAATCAGCTTCACATTATCAAACACCAGATTCATATAATACCCCAAAAAGCTTGCAAGCGGTGCACTGCTGCGCACTCCCAGAATGTATACGGATTTAGCGCGCAAAATCGTATCGACCGCTTCTTTAAAAGTATTTTCTTCCACGATCTCCAGCGTCTCTTTGATATTCTCAATATCAGCCTGCAAAATAGAGGAGACAATATGATCCTCATCCATTCGGCTTCGCGTCACCTCCATCCGCTGCAAAGCGGTAAGGCGAATTCGGATCATATCTTCCAGCGCTCTCTGCAGTCCCGGATAACCGTCATATCCCAGTTCGCCGGCAAAACGCACCACCGTGGACTCTGACACGCCTACCACCGTCCCCAGTTTGGCCGCCGTCAGATATACAGCCTTATCATAATGATCTGTAATATAATCAGCTAATAGCTTCTGCCCTTTGCTCATCTTGGGATAGCCATTGTGAATTCTAATTAAAACATCATCCTGTTTGGTCTTCATGCTATTGTCCATCCTTGAAATATGTTTTTTCCGCAGTTTTTCAAGACAATTTCTTATTTTTTGCAGGATACTCCATTCTGTCCATCTTATTTCAGACTTTTCAACATCTTGACTTCTGCAGGCGTCAAAATACGATATTTTCCCTCTTCCAGATCTCCAAGCTCCAGATTTCCCTCCTTCACTCGTGCCAGCCGCAGAACGGGATGTCCTACAGCTTTGGCCATCTGCCTCACCTGATGATTTTTTCCTTCATAAATCGTGATTTCTATCCGGCTGTTACTGCCTGCTCTGGATAATAACCGTGCCTTAGCTTTAGCTGTTTTATATCCATCCTTGAGAACAACTCCCGTCTCCATTTTATGCAGCGCCTTGCTGTCAATTTCTCCCAGCACAAGCGCATGATACACTTTGGGCACGCCGTGCCCCGGGTGTGTAAGACGATATGCCAAATCTCCGTCATTTGTCAAAAGCAAAAGCCCTGTTGTCTGATAATCCAGACTTCCTACCGGATATAGACGAATCCCCGGAATCTGCACCAGCTGACACACATCCGGCCTTCCAAACTGATCATGACTGGTGGTGACATAGCCGGCCGGTTTATGCAGCATCACCGTTACCGATTGCTGCACAGCCTGCAGTCTTTTCCCCCTGAACTCTACAATATCCCGCTCAGGATCCACCTTGACCCCTTGCTCCGTTACAATGCGGCCATTTACCTTAACCAACCCTGCTGCAATCCATTCCTCACATTTTCTTCTGGATCCGCACCCACACTGGGCCATATACTTTTGCAAACGTTCCATAATATCCTCCCAAAGCTTTTCTCTTCTGCATTTTCTTGTGCCAACACAGGTACATATCCGACAGCCCTTCCTTCCACACATATGGCTGCCTCTCCCAGTACCTGCCCCTCTTTCACCGGCGCCTGTACAACATAAGGAAGATCATAAAAAACCGTGATCTCTTCCCCTTCTTTCATATAATACGAAAGCGTTCCCTCTATCCGGGTGCTGACTGACGCAACAAAACTACCCGAAACCTCTACGACAACATGTTCATCCAGGTTTTCTGCCTGAATCTCCTGTCTGTGAAAATCTGCATATCCATATTGGAAAAGTTTCAAGGTATCCGCCACCCGATAGTTAGAATGCGGCGGCCAGCCGCTGCCCAGTACAACCGAAATCAACTGCACACCGTCTTTTTCTGCCATTCCGACCAAACAAAGCCCTGCCTTTGATGTAAATCCTGTTTTGCCGCCTACGGCTGCCGTATAAGAAGAAAGCAGCGGATTTTTATTCTGCAGAGATACGCTGCGGCTATTGATCTCATCTTGTTCTATGGTATACTGCATGGTCTGCATAATTTTCATAGCATCTTCATCCTGAAAGGCAGCCCGTGCTA
>CANOUM010000089.1 GCA_947570515.1 uncultured Clostridia bacterium | reverse complement strand
TGATGGCCGCAGAGGCTTTTTTGCGAGGCAGTGCGCTGAGCGGAAAGGTTTTGGGGTAAGAAATCAAAAAGTCAGATCGGTGAGAAGGGAGGAAGAGTATGTTCTGGATCGATCGATATTATATTATTTTGGTGCTGCCGACTGTGATTTTGGCGTTATATGCTCAGGCGAAAGTCAGCTCAACCTTTCGGCGGTACAGCCAGGAAAAAAGCTATAAAGGCATGACAGGCCAGGCGGTGGCCCTGAGCATTATGCGCGGCGCAGGGATTTTAGATGTGCCGGTGGAAATGACATCCGGTCATCTGACCGATCATTACGATCCGAGAAACAGGGTGCTGCGTCTTTCAGAAAGCGTATATAACAGCACCTCCATTGCCGCTATTGGAGTGGCGGCGCATGAGGCGGGGCATGCGATCCAGCATCAAATGGGCTACGCACCGCTGCAGCTTCGCAATGCGATTATTCCGCTCACCAGGATTGGTTCCAGTTTGGCGATGCCTTTGGTGTTCCTGGGAATTTTGATGGGCGGTCTTAGCAGTGTAAGCAATCAGTTTGGATGGTATGTCATTGTAGCAGGCATTGCATTATTTGGGATTGCGGTATTATTTCAGGTGATTACGCTTCCGGTAGAGCTAAATGCTTCCTCAAGAGCCCTGCGCCTGCTCAGTGAAAATCAGATCCTGATGGAGGACGAAATGGGAAAGGCGCGAAAAGTTTTACAAGCTGCCGCCTTGACTTATGTTGCCGCCATGGCACAGGCGCTTGCCAATTTGCTGCGTCTGTTATTGATCGTAGGAGGACGCAGAAACCGCAATGATTGATATGCGCAAAGAAGCCGCGCTGGCATTAGAAGAAATTCTATACCGGGGCGGCTATAGTTCCCTTATTGTGAATCAGCATTTAAAAGCATTTCCTGCAGCGGTTTCCGAGCTTGACCGGAGGTTTTTCACAGGGCTGGTCTACACCACCCTCACTCATCTCATTTCCATTGACGCTATCATTGAAACCTATTCGAAAGTACCGCTCAAAAAACTCAAGCCTTATTTACTCATCTGCCTGCGGCTGGGAATTTGTCAGCTGCGCTATATGGATGGGACGCCGGACCGAGCCGCCATTTATCAAACAGTAGAGCTGGTAAAACAGTCACGTTACCATGCGTTGGCCGGATATGCAAACGGAGTTTTGCGCACAGCGCAAAGAAAGGCATGTGTTTTCCCCATGCCTGATTCAGAGCGAGAACCGGTGAAAGCATTGTCTCTTCAATATGATATGCCGGAATGGATTGTGCAAAAGTGGATAAAGGATTATGGACGCCTGCAGGCGGAAGGACTTTTGCAGAGAATGGCAGAACCAGGAATGGTCTGTGTGCGGGTAAATACATTGAAAATTTCACCAGAAGAGGCGAGAGAGAAGCTGGCTGCTCAGACAGAGGTTTGGCAGGGCATTTTGCCGGAAGCATTGTATGTGCGGCATACGGGAGATATTTCAAAATGGGAGCTGTACAAAGATGGTCAGATCACGGTTCAGGATGAAAGCAGTATGCTGGCCGCATGGGCGGTAGGGGCGCAGCCGGGGGAGCGTGTGCTGGATCTATGCGGGGCTCCGGGCGGTAAATCTACTTTTATGGCACAGCTTATGCAGGATCAGGGATATATCAGCTGCCGGGATTTGCATCCGCATCGCGTTCAGCTGATCGAGGAGAATCAAAAGCGGATGGGGCTTTCATGCATACATGCAGAAGCGGCAGACGGATGTGTGCCGCGGCCGGAGGATAAAGAAGCGTATGATCGGGTATTGCTGGATGCACCCTGTTCAGGGCTTGGAATTTTGCGCTCTAAGCCGGATATTAAGCTGCATCATACACCGGAGCAAGAAAAGGAGCTGGTGCAGCTGCAAAGACAGCTTTTGCAGACGGCAGCATCGGCAGTGAGGCCGGGTGGAATTTTGGTATACAGCACCTGTACACTTAGTAAATGTGAAAATGATGACCAGATCGAGTGGTTTTTAAAGAAAAATTCACAATTTACTGTACAATCATTAGAAAAGCGTTTGCCAAGCCTGCCGGAATGTGATAGACTATGGACGAAGTATTTGACCTTATGGCCGCAAAAAAACGGGCATGACGGTTTTTTTGTAGCAGCGTTAAAAAAGAAGGGATGAGAAACATTCATGCAGTATGACTGGTATAGTAAATCCATACCGGAGCTTCAGGCATATATAAGCGAGTTAGGGGAGCAGGGATTTCGTGCGCTGCAGATCTTTAAGTGGCTGCATCAAAAGCATGCGCAGAGCTTTGAGGAAATGTCAGATCTGAGCAGAGGGCTGCGGGAAAAGCTGCAGGAGATCGCGCCGCTAAGGCCTGCTTACATAGAACAGCGCCAGATCGCAGAGGATGGAACAGGAAAATTTTTGATCAGGCTGCCGGCGGAAGGAGAAGCTGCGGAGGGGGCGGCTATCGAGAGCGTACTCATGAAATATCATTTTGGATATTCACTTTGTATATCCTCGCAGGCAGGCTGTCGGATGGGTTGTCGCTTTTGTGCGTCTACCTTAAATGGGCTGGAGAGAAATTTGACAGCAGGAGAAATGCTGCAGCAAGTCTATGCAGTCGAGCGGGAAATGCAAATTACCATTTCTCACATTGTTGTGATGGGATGCGGAGAGCCGCTTGATAACTATGAGGCGCTGCTTAGATTTTTGCAGCTGATTCATCAGCCTGAGGGGAAAAATCTAAGTTTACGCAGCATTACCGTCTCTACCTGCGGACTTACCGCTCGTTTGCGGGAGTTGGCGGATCTGAATCTGCCAATTACAATGGCGATTTCTCTTCATGCGCCGAATGACGGGATTAGAAAACAGATCATGCGCGTAGCAGAGGCGGTATCTATGAAGGAGCTGTTGGAGGCCTGTCGCTATTATATAGAGAAAACAAACAGGCGGCTTACATTTGAATATCTGTTAATTAAAGGGATAAATGATACCAGGCACTGCGCTCATGAGCTGGCAGACCGTTTGAAGGGGATGCTGTGTCATGTCAATGTAATACCGGTGAACCCGGTAAAGGAGTGCGGGTTTGAGCGGCCGGCGCCGGAGGCTGTTGAACAGTTTATACAGGTATTGAATGAACGGCATATACCGGTGACTTTGCGCAGAGAAATGGGAAAAAATATAGATGCGGCTTGCGGACAGCTGAGAGCCAAGGCAGAAAGGAAGACGAATGGAAGAGGCAATTAAGAGCAAAAAAGCAGTGGCAGCAGTGCGCTGCGATGTAGGAAAAGTAAGAAAGATGAATCAGGATACGGTATTCTGCTCTGAAGAGCCGGTAGGCGTTCTTCCTAATTTATTTATCGTAGCTGATGGAATGGGTGGACATAAAGCCGGAGATTTAGCCTCAGCAGAAGCCGTGCGCAGCTTTGTAAATTATATTCGTGAGCATTCTCTGGAGGCTGATGATATTTTTGAGCTCATGCACCGGGCGCTGGAAGAAGCGAACCGGCAGGTGTATGAGCTGTCAAAGGAATCAGAAGATTATCAGGGGATGGGCACCACCTTTGTCGCAGCGGCGTTTTGCGATAGAGCCCTATACTGCATTAATGTGGGAGACAGCCGCTTATATCAGTTAAATCGTGCAGGGCAGAGGCCTATGTCACTGGAAAAGGTAACGGAGGATCATTCTATCGTAGAAATGCTGCTGAAGCAGGGAATGATCACAGAAGAAGAGGCCCGCGTGCATCCGCAGAAAAATATGATCACACGCGCTGTCGGTATTGATGAAACAGTAGAAATAGATGATTTTAAGCTTGAGGCGAGCGATTTGTTCCGTGTGCTTCTTTGCTCAGACGGACTTAGCAATATGGTAACGGATTTAGAAATTTTGAATGTGCTTTCTGAAAAGAGGACAGTAGAAGAAATAGCAGAGCATCTTGTACAGAAGGCGAATGATAATGGAGGCAAAGATAATATATCTGTTATTGTAATTGACTTTACGGGGGAGGAAGGAGACAATGCTTGAGCCAGGCAGAGTATTGGTAAACCGCTATGAAATTGTAGAAGAAATCGGAAGCGGCGGTATGGCCATTGTATATAAAGCAAAAGATTATAAGCTGCGCCGGATGGTAGCGCTGAAAGTGCTGAAGCATGAGTACGCAGAGGATGAGGCGGTACTTTCTAAATTTCGTAAAGAAGCACTTGCAGCAGGCAGCTTAACGCATCCCAATATTGTGGCAGTATATGATTTGGGACAAGAATTTTACATTGATTTCATTGTTATGGAGTATATCGACGGTATTACATTAAAAGAATATATAAAACGCCGGGATATGCTCAGTTCAGAAGAAGTACTGAAGATCTCTATTAAGATCGCAGAGGCTTTGAAGGTCGCTCATACAAACGGAATCATTCACCGGGATATCAAACCGCAGAATATTATGGTGACGCCGCAGGGCGATGTAAAAGTAACGGATTTTGGTATTGCAAAAGCGGCGACCTCAGCCACGATTACCAATCAGGGAGAGGCGCTGGGATCGGTTCATTATTTTTCACCAGAACAGGCAAGAGGCAGTTATGTAGATGCCCGAAGCGATTTGTACTCATTAGGGATCAGCATGTATGAAATGGTGACGAAGCAGCTGCCGTTTACTGCTGAAACGCCGGTTGCGGTAGCCATGTGTCATCTGCATGATGCGCTTCCGGATCCGCAGAGACTGGCGCCGCAAATTTGGCCGGGTGTGCGGGATATTATCATTAAGCTTACGCAGAAGCGTCCCGATCTTCGCTATCAGACAGCGGATGAGCTGATTCAGGATATGAAACGCGTTTATAAAAATCCCGGATATCGGATCCGGGAGGTTGCCTCTTCCCGGGGAGATTATATCAACCGCAACCGGCCGCCGATGAAATCGCCGGAGGAGCAGGAGAGGGAAAGACAGCAGCTGATCGCACAGCGAGAGCAAAGGAGAAGGCAGCAGAAAAGACGAAGAAATTTGGTCGTTACGGGTGCCGTGCTTGGCATTGCATTATTGATTCTTTTGGTGATTCTGCTTCAACAGGCACTTGCAGGAAATCCGGGGAAAGAAACTTCGACAGGAGCAGAAAGCAGCGGCATACAGGAGCCCGGTCAGCTGGAAAGCAGTACCGTAAGCAATGAAGGCGAGACCATTAAAATGCCTAAGGTAGAGGGGCTGTCCTATGAGACCGCAAGAGAAGAGCTGAACCGCAGGGGGATTCATTTTCAAACAGAAGGAAGAAATGATGAAACCATTGAAGTAGGAAACATCATTGCACAGGAGCCGGCAGAGGGGACGGAAATTAAAGATAATATATCGGTAATTCTGTATGTAAGCGTAGGAAAAGAACAGAGCTTTGTCCCTGTACCCGATGTTACGAATCTGCCGAAGGAGGAAGCCATTGCTAAGCTGAAGGAGAAAGGACTTGACGTAGGACAGATTAGCGACGAGTTCAATGATACGTATCCGGAAGGCTATGTGATCAATCAAGGTACGGAAAAAGAAACAGAAGTGCTTAAAAATACGCCGATTGATCTCACGATCAGCAAAGGACCGTATGAGAACAGCAGTACGTCAACAAACGGAGGAACCATTTCCATTACGCAGTTATTTGCCAAAGAAGGGGATGGCGGCAGGTTGGTCGTGCAGGCGTATGATAAAGATAATCAGGCAAGTAAAATTTATGATAATCAGATTTCCTATTCGACATTTGAGCTTTTCCCCGGGAAAGCACTCAAGGTGAATTATCCGGCCGGAACGGAGAGAGTGGAAGTGTTTTTGGATGATGGACTCATTATGAGTGAAACAGTGAAGAAGTAAATGACTAGAGAAGGAATCATTGTTGCCGGAGTCGGCGGAAATTATGAGGTGTATCTGGAGCGGGAAGGTTATATACGCTGTAAGGCGAGAGGGATTTTTCGTAAACAGAAACAGGTTCCGCTGATTGGAGATCGGGTAAGCGTATCGGAAGAGCACTATCTGGAAGCGATTATGAAAAGGAAAAATGCGCTGATCAGGCCGGCTGCAGCGAATATCGATCAGATTTTAGTTGTTTTTGCTGTATGCAATCCGCAGCCGCATTTCATGCTATTGGATCGTTTTCTGCTGGAAGCAGAGAGACAGAACATTCCGGTTATTATTATTTTGAATAAAGCTGATCTCTGGGATATGGCACAGACAGAGCTTCTTCAGGAAGCGAAAGCAGCGTATCAGCAGGCAGCGTATCCGGTATATCAGATAAGCACTTATGAACAGAATGAGGCAGATATGAGGGAGCTTCGCAATAGACTGCAAAACAAAATTACAGTGTTGGCGGGCCCTTCCGGGGTAGGTAAGTCATCTCTGATCAATGCTTTGACGGGAGCCCAGCAGGAAACAGGGCAGCTGAGTGAAAAAATAGCCAGAGGCAAAAATACAACTCGTCATGCCAGGCTGCTTCCCTTAAAAGAGGGGAGCGGCTGGATTGCCGATACGCCTGGGTTCAGTTCATTTTATATGAAAGAATGGAGTCATGAAAAACTGGCAGAGTATTATCCGGAGTTTCTGCCGTATTTGGGAACCTGCCGTTTTCCGGACTGTCAGCATCGCAGCGAGCCGGATTGTCAGGTAAGGCATGCGGTAGAAAAAGGAATTATTT
>CANOUM010000088.1 GCA_947570515.1 uncultured Clostridia bacterium | reverse complement strand
GCAGTCGGCTCATCCAGAATCATAAAAGGCGCATTTTTATATAAAGCTCTTGCAAGTGCGATCTTCTGTTCCTCTCCCCCGCTTGGCTCAATACCATTGGGATCAAAATCCTTATAGAGATATGTGTGCAGTCCTTGCTCCAGTTTCTGTAGACGCTCACCAAAGCCGGCTTCCTCTAAACAATCAGCAGCTCTTGCCTCGTCCACTTCAGTACCGGCAGCAATATTTTCTCCCAGCTCAAAGGCAAACAGGCGAAAATCCTGAAAGACAACAGAAAAGGCTTTTAGATATTCTTCGTATTCATATTCGCGAATATCGACGCCATTAAGCAAAATCCGGCCTTCTGATGGATCATACAACCGGCAGAGCAGCTTGATCAGCGTTGACTTTCCGCTGCCATTCATCCCTACCAGTGCCAGACTTTTACCGGGCTGCAGCGTCAAAGACACATCTTTTAACACATCTATCTCTGTATTGGGGTAGCGAAACGTAACATGCTCAAACTCAATGCTCCACTGTCGTGCCTGCTCCGTTTGCAGCCTCTGATGTCCAGACTGCATGTGCCTGGGTTTATCCAAATATTCAAATACATCATCCATGTAGTCATTGTTTAAGAACATTTTTGACACTTCGCAGATCAGCAGGACAAATGCATCCACAAACTGATTGATCAGCCCTGCATACCGTACCAGTGAACCGATACCGAATGCACCGCTTACCACCTTCATCGCAACAAAGAAATAAACAGCGCCGGTCAAAAAGCTGGTAATCCCTAAATTGATTCCGTCATATTTACAGTTAATTTTAAACTTAGCTGTAATAAAGGGAGGATTGGCATACCATTTATCCATCTCCGCTTTGATTAGATCCTTTTGATGGAACAGCCGTATATCTTTTCCGGCATCTCCAATATATTCTTTGCTGTAATAGTCACTGAGCGTTCTGCGCTTGGGCCAGTCCAGCCATACGTTGAACAGAACCTTAGCGGCCTTCTTAAAAGAAAAACCGGAAAATACCGACATAACCAAAATCAATACGGCCAGCACCACAGATGCCCAAGGCGTGTTCATAAATGCTAAAAAACCAGTTAAAGTCTGTTCTGACAAACTGCTAAACACCTGTACCGACATTACGGCTGCAATAATGACCTTACAAAAGATCTCCAGCACATAAGCCTGCTTTCCATAGCAATGTGTAATACCGCCCCTGCTGCTTTCCATCGCTTCATTGATCCGATTGCGCAGCACTCTCGTATGCACATCCTCGATATCCGTATAGTCCATCTTAAGCCCTTCGTTGGCCAGCAGCAGATTAACCCGCATCCCCAGCAGCGCTTCCTCTGCCCTGCTAATCTGTTCCACAACCCGGTTGACGAGTGCAATAAACAAATTAAGCGTAATCGTAATGAGGACATAGCGCGTCAACACCTCAACTTCACAGTTGCCTGCCAGTTCATCAATCATCAGCGCTGACATATAAATGTTGACAAAAGGCGTGAAAGAACGGAAAACAGCTCCTAGCTCTGATATAATCATCATCCGGGGCGAGATCTGATATAGAATCCGAATCGTTCGGAAAATCATCCGCAAATGCTCTTTAATGGGGCGTTTTTTCTCTTTCTCTTCACTCATTGTTCTGATCCCCCTTCCTGATAATATTGACTCTGTACTCGGAACAGCTCTGCATAGCGTCCATTTTTCTGCATCAGTTCCTCATGACTGCCTTCTTCTGCAATCTGACCCTGTTCCAGCAAAATAATGCGATCACAAAAACGAGTACTGGCAAAGCGATGAGAAATAAAGACGGAAGTCCTATCCTGCGTCATATCCTTATACTGAAGATATAACTCATTTTCAGCAATCGGATCCAGCGCAGCCGTGGGCTCATCCAAAATCAAAATGGGAGCTTCTTTATACAAAGCTCTGGCCAGCAGCAGCTTCTGCATTTCTCCTCCCGATAGTTCATAGGCATCTTCATTTACATTTTTTACCAGAAGCGTATCTTTTCCTTGCGGAAGGTTATTGATCTTTTCTGCAAATCCTGATTGCTGCAAGCAGGTTTCTAAGCGCTTCTGATCCTGCTCTTCCTCTTGCTGCAGCGTAATATTCGTTGCAATTGATACCGGCAGCAAATGTACATCCTGAAAAATAATAGAAAAGAGTTTAAAATATTCTTCTTTGTTAAACTCAGTAGCACTGCGGCCATTGATCAGCACTTCCCCTTGTGTAGGCTTAAACAGACCGCACATCAATTTCACAAGAGTTGTTTTGCCGGCTCCGTTTAGTCCTACCAGCGCCACACGCTCCCCTGCTTTAATCTTCAAATTAACATCGGAAATCGTAGGCGTATCGCTCTCGGGATAAGTATAACTCACACCGCGCAGCTCAATCTCGCAGGGCCACTGCTCCCTTTCTACAGTCGCCGTATTCTGTTTTGCGCGCTGCTCTTCAATTTCCATGTACTCCCGATAGCTGCAGAATCCATGGCTCTCCAGCTCTAAATAATTATATGAAGTCAAAATGCCCGAAATCCAATCCGCAAATGTCGCAATCATTGTAAAATAAACTAAAAAATCACTAACAGAGATTTCCCCTTGAATGACTTTATAGATCAGCAGCGCATAGGCAACGCCATCCCTCACAAAAATAAGCAATGCGGATATTGCTGCAGAAGCAATATGCCTCTTAGCTACTTCCGTTTGAATCCCATTTTGCTTTTTCTGCAGCTGATTGCTGATTTCCTTAAACCAGCCCTGCATTCCATACAAGCGAATATCCTTGGCTCCCGCCAGGTCCAGCGCTTTTTTAATCATATATCGTATTCCGCCGAAAACCTTGGCCTCTTCATCCCTTCGGCTCTGAATATAGCGGTTAACATATCGGTTAATCCACCAGGTCATCGCATACGATAGCGCTAAAATCACCAAAATGATCGGATGCAGCATGGCCAAAACGCTGCCATACGAAATCAGACCCAAACTACTCGCAATCAACATTAACAGATCGCTATAAAAAAACGGAGCTCCCGTGTCCTGCAGCATTTTGACTGCCTTTTCACGTAAAGTCTTACCTTTGTTGCTGGAAATAAACTCATAATCCAGCTCCATTGTCTTGGCATCCATGGTCACCTGATAGCGAAATTTAGATCTCATTCCAGAATCATCAATATACAGGCTCGTCACACGTTCGGCAATGTATAATAGAATCATCCCGACAACTAAAAACGGCACTGTAAGCAGAAGCTGATTGACGCCTCCTCCGCTTTCAATCACATCAATGATGATTTTAGGAACCAGTGCGATTAAAAGCGGTACAATGATCTTTAAAGGAATATGCAGTACACCCACCCACAATAAGCTCGGTCTCCATTTCCAATTATCTTGAATGATATACATTGAATTTTGGAAAATCGAATATTTGGGCTTTTCTTTTTGCAACTTACTTTCACCCATCTGTACAAGCTCCTTTCTTTTTCGAATCTTATGATATTTAATATACAGCATGCCTTTTATTTTTACAAGTCATATATAAAAATAAAGTTATTTTTCTATATCCTTGGTCATTTTCTACAATTTGGCTTTCTGTGCTTTTTGATGCCTATATATTTAGTTTATCCTACTCCATTACGCCGAACAATAGCTTATATGGCGAGTACACAATAATTACTTCAACTTTTGGTTGTATTTTCCCTCCATATAATAGGACTCAGACCTTCAACTCTCTTTTTATTGCTCTATATATTTATCAAAAAAAATTATATTAAGAATACTTGTCATATATAAATATTGTTGCTATAATTATCACAAATAAAAAAGAAAGGAACGACCCCCATGAAATTAGGTATTAGCAGTTACTGCCTTGCTCCCAATATGGCAGAAGGCAAAATGACCATTTTTGACGTTATCGACTGGGCAAAAGATCACGGCTGTGAGCACATCGAATTTGTTCCGTTTTATCTTCCTTTTGTTGACGAAAAAAACAAATGCTTAAATACAGATTTGATTGATCAGGTACGTGAACATTGCCAAAAGGTAGATCTGGAAATTTCCACCTACTCTGTAAATGCAGATCTTTTAATTCCGGATGCGGCTGATCGCCGTGCTGAAATTGAACGTGTCAAACTGCATATTGATGTAGCCGCTCGTCTGGGTATTCATTGGATGCGTCATGATATCGCGAATTTCCGCCGTCCGTTTTCTACCAACACCCTGCCCCATTTCAATGAAGAGCTGCCGCTGATGGTCGAAGGCACCCGTGAACTTTGCGACTATGCTGCATCACTCGGTATCAATACTACTTTAGAAAACCACGGCTTTTTCTGTAACGGCTCTGAACGTGTACTCAGAATCTTTGAAGCCTTAGAGCGTCCTAATATGAAAATGACCATGGACGTCGGCAATTTTCTCTGTGTGGACGAGTACAATCTGGCAGCAGTGAAGCGATGCCTTCATTTAGCACAGATCATTCATTTAAAAGACTTCTACATCCGCACCAAAGAGCAGCTGCCCTCTCAAAATGAAATGTTCAACTGCAATAACGGCAGTTGGTTTGAAACGCTCGGCGGTCAAATGATCCGCGGCTCTATCGTCGGGCAGGGCGATCTGCCGATTCCCGAAATCATCCAAAACATTAAACAATCTGGCTATGATGGATATGTTTCCATTGAATTTGAGGGTATGGAACCCTGCGAACGAGGCACTGAAATCTCTCTGAATATGGCACGTGCTTTCTTTGGCAGAGAAATTGGCAAGCAGTCCGTCCCCAAAATGGAGTGGACCTAATCAAACAAAATAAAAAGCAGCTACTCAGCCGTGAGTAGTTGCTTTTTTATTTATCAATCCCGTTCTTCAATTTTTTGAATCCGCCGGATATGCCGTTCATCGTTTGAAAAAGGCGTAGCTAAAAAAGTCTCTACAATTTTCAGCGCCAAACCCCCGCCAACCACACGCGCCCCCAGCGCCAGAATATTAGCATCATTATGCTGTCTGGTAGCCTCGGCCGAAAAACAATCATGACAATGCGCACAGCGAATTCCCGGCACCTTATTAGCCGCAATACTAATCCCAATTCCCGTACCACAAATTAAAATTCCCTGATCAGCCGTGCCATCAGCCACCGCATGCGCCACCGCATGAGCAAAATCAGGATAATCCACGGACTCCGTGCTATCGCATCCATAGTCTCGGTATTCATATCCATTAGCTTTCAAAAATTGCATAATCTCCTGCTTTAGTCCATAACCAGCATGGTCACACCCAATTGCAATCATCATTTCTCCTCCTGATTCATCCAAAGCTGTTTCGATGAAGCCTTCAAAAAGCGATTCATAATGGCCTCCCCCATTCCCTGTCTCGAAAAAGCCTCTCCATATAACAGCGTCAGATTCTTTTCATCCGCCTCGCGCAAAGCGCCAAATAAATTAGCAGCCAGCTCTGCCGGCTGATTCCGGTCTCCTAAACAAATCATCTCGGCAGACCTTCTCTCAAGCCTCTTTTCCAGCTCCTGCGCCATCTGCCTCGTCACGATGCATCCAATTTTTTCTTTTTCCGGCTGCATTTCAATCAGCTGCACCAGCTGCTCTGCTGTTGCATCCGTCACCACTAACTGCCCCTTGGGTGCATAATGACGATATTTCATTCCCGGAGCTCTTGGAATCACCTCTGCCCCTACTTCTTTTGCCTGTTTAACAGCCGGATCCACCGCAACCTCCGCAATTACAGTCTCCAGCATTTCTTTGGTGATCGCTCCCGGACGCAGAATCATGGGAATCTCTCCTGTTAAATCCAAAACCGTAGATTCAAGCCCCACCTGACAGTCTCCGCCATCTAAGATCAGCGGTATTTTCCCCTGCATGTCCTCCCATACATGAGCAGCCGTCGTCGGACTCGGCCGCCCTGAGCGATTGGCGCTGGGCGCCGCAAGCGGCATGCCCGTCTTTTCCAAAAGAGCCATTGCTGCCGGATGAGATGGCATGCGTACAGCAACTGTATCCAGTCCGCCGGTAATACGGTGTGATAAGCTGGGCTTCTTCGGCATAATCAGCGTAAGCGGTCCCGGCCAAAAATGCTTCGCAAGAGTCTCCGCCGCGTCTGGAATCCGGCGAACTAAACTGCCAAGCTCAAAACCGGGTGCAATATGCACAATAAGCGGATTATCCGAGGGACGTCCTTTGGCCTCATAAATGCGGGCAATTCCCTCTTCTGAGAGCGCCCATGCTCCCAGCCCATAGACCGTCTCTGTAGGAAAGGCAACCAGCTCTCCCTGCCGCAGATATCGTTCTGCCAGCACCAGGCTTTCTTCGTTGATCGGCATAATATTTGTTTGCACAGCGCTCCCTCCTTCCTCTGCAAAATCGGCTTATATTCAATTTATTATATATTAAAAAAGATCAGATTGCAAATACTTTTCAACCCCGCAGTAAATGCCCCATGCTACCTTTTTTTGGTAGGCTTCACTATTTAGATTCTCTGCGTCCTTTGAATTGGTAATAAATCCGCATTCCACTAATATTGCTGGCATCGGTGATTGTAAAAGAATAAAATAGCTGTCATTTGCCTTGGCCTCCCGTGTATTTTCAGGCGCCGTAAAGCTATTGAGCATCTCCTGTACAAGGAGTGCCAGTGAAGCGGCCTGTGGGCTCTGCTTCT
>CANOUM010000087.1 GCA_947570515.1 uncultured Clostridia bacterium | reverse complement strand
TCGATACGATAGCAATTCCAATTGGGTTCTTCATTATACGCATTTGCATAAGGATCTGTTAAAATACAAAATGTCTGTTGTCGGCAAAGCCCCTCGATGACATCTGCAATCTCTTTATGACGACCGGCAAGCGGTAAATAATGCCGTACCTGCGCAGAAGAGTCTCTTAACCACATCGCAGGAATATCGCCTGTAAAAACAAAATACCGCCCATCGCTTCCCGGCTTTGTCGTTGTTAACAAGGTGTTAGGATAACAATTGCGAAACAGCTTTGCGATGTGCGTATCTGGCCCAAGCTGTTTACATACCGTCTCTATTTCCTGATTTAAAATATGCTCCAGCACCTTTTATTCCTCCCACTCCCATTCCTGCGATAACATATCACTTGCAATCGTCGTATTAAACAATCGGCGAATCTCTGCCGGATTTTTAGTTTGTCCCAAAATCCACATCAGCTTCGTGACGGTCGCCTCCATCGTCATATCATAAGATTCCATAATACCAAATTCAGCTTTAGCCACATGCCCCGAACGGTATACGGTAATATCACTTCCTTCATAAATTGCCTGTGTAGATAAAACAACGGTCTTTCCATGCTCAATTAAGGATTCCAGCACGGAATGAAAATCATATTTCTCTCCCTCGGGAATCCCGCCGACCCCATAGCTTTCCAAAACAAAAGCATCGTACTGATCTTCGATCATCGTAAGTACTTTGGGATCCATTCCCGGAATCAGCTTGAAAGCAAATACTCTTGGATTCATTGTATGATAGAATACAGGTTCTGAAGTATGTACGGGCCGATTTTGAATATACTGTACAATTCCTTTGTCTTGAATAGCGGCAATATTAGGAAAATTAATGCTTTCAAACGCGTCAAAGCTTTTGGTATTCATTTTTCTAGCTCTGGTACCGGCAATGACCTTTCCTCCAAAAACAACATTTACACCGCTGGCCTTTGACCAAGAGGCATACCGCAGACTGTCCAAAAGATTTGTTTTGGCATCTGTCACATCCATCTCAATCGGTCTTTGAGAACCTGTGATCACAACTGGCTTTCCGCTATTTTGAATCAAATAGGAAAGTGCTGCTGCCGTATATGCCATTGTATCCGTTCCATGTGCGATTACAAATCCATCATAATGCGCATATTCCTCTTCTACCTTTTTAGCCATTTCTACCCAATAATCCGGATGCATGTTGGTACTGTCAATATTCATAATCTGAATGGCATCCACAGTGCAGAAATTTTTAGCCGCCGGAACATAGCTTAAAAGTTCCTCTGAAGACATCAACGGCGTTAATCCATTCTCTGTTGTTTTACAAGCAATCGTTCCGCCGGTTGCAATAAATAAAATTTTTTTCATTCTTTTTCTGTTTCCTTTAACAAATCTCGAATTTCCGTCAATAGTTTAACCTCATCAGAAACTTTCGGCACCTCCGGCTTTTTCTCTTCTTCTTTCTTAGAATGCAGGCGATTAATTGCCTTAATCATACAAAAAACAACAAAAGAAATGGCCAGAAAACTAATCACGTTTTGAATAAATTGTCCGTAATAGATCGCAGCTTCTTCATTAAGCTGAATTTTGAGATCACTAAAATCCATTCCGCCGATGAGCCATCCAATAAAAGGCATTACCATATCATTGACCAATGAATTTACAATAGCGGTAAAAGCCGATCCTACGATCATGCCTACTGCCAGATCCATTACATTTCCTCTGGCAATAAATGCTTTAAATTCTTTTATAAATTTTTTCACTGTTTTCTCCTTTGAATACAATGTTTCCTCCAACCATAGTCAAAGAGACCTGAATATCCTCATCAAATAGAATCAAATCCGCCAAACGGCCCTGTTCCAATATACCTGTTGTTTGAGATTGTCCGATCATACGGGCTGCGATTCTCGTCTGCATATCGACCGCGACCGCTAGCGGAACTCCTGCAAGACGTATCATATTTCTAACCAGACGATCTGTCGTTGCCACCGATCCGGCAAAGGCCTGCCGATCCGGCATCTTCGCTATACCATCTTCAACGATCACATGCTGTCCTTTTTTAAGACTCCCCAAGATACTGTCGCCCTCAGGCATTCCCGCTGCTCGCATAGAATCCGTGACCATCGTTGTTCTGTCCGGTCCAATAAAGCGATATACCATTTGCAACAGCGGAGCCGGCAAATGCATCCCATCAGCAATGACTTCCACAGTCAGATCCTCCAGCAAAAAGGCACTTTCCAAGACGCCCGGGTAGCGGTAACCGGCTCTACGGACAATGGTTGATGTCGCCGAATACAGATGCGTAACATGATTAAACCCATGTCGCACTGCTTCTACGACTTCATCATAGGTCGCATCGGTATGCCCCATCGAAGGCATAATCCCCCGTTCCCTTAAATATTCCGCCATCTCCAAAGCGCCCGGAATCTCCGGTGCAATTGTCCAGCGGATTATATACGGACAGGCCTGAATCAGTGCTGCATATTCATCTCGCTCCGGCTTTCGAATATAACGAGGATCCTGTGCTCCGCTTTGAGCAGGACTCAGATAGGGTCCCTCTAAATGAAGTCCCAGAAAGCGCGCCCCTTTTTTCTGATCATGTACAGCATCATAGACCTGAAAGGTCTCCATCAGTTCCTCATTTGAAGCAGCAAGGGTAGTCGGCACCAATCCCGTCGTTCCATACTGCGCATGCAACTTAGCCGCTCCTTCATAAGCCTCCTGCGTAGCATCCATATAATCATAGCCGCCACCGCCATGCGTATGAATATCAATAAATCCATGTGATACATAGCGCCCCCTGCCATCAATTCGCTGCGCATTTTCAACAACTCCAAAACTTCCGGGCGCTGCTATGCCGGCAATCCGTTCCTGCTCCACTATCAGCTCTGCAGGCGTGATCTGACGATTTTGCACCAACTTTACATTGACGATATGATACCGCATTGCTAATCTCCATTTCCAGTTCTGATTTACAGATGAGCAGCAAGCAGACGCTGCAGCATTTCCATGCTTTCTGCCGCCGCTTCCAAACCACCCTCCGAAAACTCAGTCCCTCCGGGAAGCCGCATCAGCTCCTCCGAAATGACTTGTCCCTTGCGATAATGGGTTTCTAAAGAAAGATATCCGGCATAGCCGTAATCGCGTAATGCCTGACAAATGCCCGCATAATCCACAAGTCCGCTGCCGATTCGCACACATTCCGGCCCCGCCGGTCCAATTACAGCATCTTTGATATGAATATGCGCAGCATAAGGGGCTATTGCTTCCCACCCCTGCGGATAAGGACATTCTCCTTCGGGATCATAGATATCATTTCCCGGATCATAGATCGCCCCAAGCTGAGGAGAATGAATGAAATCAAGCAGCTGTCTTAACTGTCTGTGATTTGTTGTAAACACACTGGGATCTGCCTCTAAGAGAAGCTTCATCCCCTCCTTCTCCAGAATGGTCAGCGGTATGACAAATGCCTCTTGAATTTGTTCTGCACAAAGAGAGGCCTCCTGAAAAAAAGCGAACCCCCGAATGGTTGAACATCCTAATATGTGAGCAGCTTCAATCAGGCGTTTCAGCTTATCCAGTTCTGTACTTCTCTGCTCATAAGCACATTTATAAAAGGAGCCTGCAATATTCGAAACCTCTAAATCTGCTTGTCGTATCTCCTCATATATTTGCTTTAATCGCTGCTCACTTAAATCCTCCAGTGGATGATTGTCCACTGTTCTCAGCTCCAGCCCCTGCAAATGGTAAGCCTTCGCGAATCGAATTGCCGCTCCGATATCCTGTGTGATTTCATCCGTGATAATCGATAATTTCATGCTTTTTCCCTTATTCGATCGCAGGCATCGGATTTTGCCGATGAGCCTCTTCATACACAGCGATCTGCTGACGAACCTGATCCAATGTGATGCTCAGAGACGCATTATGCAGTAAATGCTCATATACCATCTGATAGTATGCTTCTACTGCAACATCAAAAGCACCGTTTGGATCTCCATCCCATGAATCTTCACGCCAAGAAAGCGTCTCCGAGCAATACGCCGGCGTCCCATCTGCTTTTGAAAGCGAGTGACGAATCAGCTTCTGTTTAGGCGCCATCTCCGGATTAAAGTATTTCCACTCAATATGCTGCATAGTTCCTTTTAAACCACCGTTTTTACCATGAACTTTATAGGTAAACGATGGATAGGCATCGCAGCAGGAGATGGTCAGATCAATCAAAGGCTTATCCGGCATCGTCAGGATCAGCTTAACATAATCCTCTGCATCTCCAAACGTATTGACACGATTCATTTTACAAAACACATGGGGCATATGCTCATAAGCATTTAAAATAGCCAGCGCCTGATCCAAAGGATGGGGCCCTGTATTGCGCAGGCTTCCTCCGTTATAGCTTTGCAATGTCTGCCAATCCCAGCGCCGTGCAAACCCATTAAACTGAATATCTACATCAATCAGCTCGCCTAATACGCCGCTGTCAATCACTTCTTTCACCTTAACAAAGTACGGTGCAAACCGAGACTGCTGAAAAATTCCCAAAAATTTTCCCATTCTCTTCGCGGTAGCCACCATATCGTCAAACTCTTTTACATTTCGGGCTGCCGGTTTTTCGCACACTACGTTAAATCCATGATTAAGCAGATCAACCGTAATATCATGATGCTGAAAACTATAAGAAGAATTGATCACCAAATCAATATTGTCTGACTGATAATATAAATCCTCATATTTTTCCAGCACAAGGCAGCCAAACTCCTCTGCCGCCCGCTTTCTCCGATCCTCTTGCTGTTCCACAATGGCCACAACTTCAAATTTTTCTTTTGCCTGCGGCGTCTGCAGATACGCGCCATGAATATCTCGGCCGCTTCTTCCCTGTCCAATGATTGCAATGCGCAGCTTTTCCACGAGTCATCCCTCCATTAGAAACTATATGATGCTTTATTTTAAATCAGCTATCTTAGAAAGTCAATTCAATTCCGGATTATCTTTTCTGCCATAGATTTAACGCAATTTCAGACCAGCCCTCGAGCCTTCCGCTTAGCTCCTTGATCTGGCTGTGCTCCGTCCATACTCCCAGAAGTTTATCCACCTCTCGAATCATAATATTGCTGCTATTACGCACTCTCATCCACACCGGAATACATATATGCATCCGTGATACTTCATTTCCCACACTTACAAAACTGCTGTCATGCATCTGATAACTGACAAGATCTCTCTCCCAGTCAAAACTTGTTTCTTCACTGAGCTCTCTCTTAATACAGTGCTCAATAGACGCCGTCATCTGATCGCTCTGCTCATCCTCAGGATTAATATGACCTCCCATCCCCACCGTGTATCCTCCTGTGAGCCTGGGGTCGCCTTTGAGCCGTTTAGCTGTCAAAATTGCCTCCTCCGTATAAAGAAGCACATATGGAATCACCTGCTTCCACGAATCGTCCAGTTCTACTTCCCAGCGAAGCCTAAACTCCCCGTATTGCTCCATGCAGCTTAGCACTTCCTTTGTTGTATATAAAATGGGATCTGTCCCTGATGGCGTCGTCAAGACATGTGTCGGAATACAAAACACCCTTTCATCGCCATATTTTTCTTTCATTGCCAGCTCTTTATCCTGCCTCATCCAATCTGCTCTCCTTCTATGTATACTGCCTGTACAGCGAATGCATCATCCACCACGACCAAATTTGCCTTCTTCCCTATATCAATGCTGCCGATCCATTTTTCGATGCCCAGATCCCGCGCTGGATTATAAGACGCCATTTGAACCGCCTCCTCCATCGGAATTCCAAGGGTCACCATATTGCGCACCCCCGTCATCACAGTGCCGATGCTGCCGCAAAGCGTTCCATCAGGCAGATAAGCCGCATCTTTTAATACAATGGAAAGTTCAGGCGGAAGTTCTTTCTGCTGCAAGCCGGCAAGCTGACAGGAATCGCTGATTAACGTCACACGATTTGCACCCTTTAAGCGATAAATCAATTTACAGATCTCTGGCCTAAGATGAACAAAATCTGCAATCATTTCACACTGCACACCGTCATCCAGCAAAGCAACGCCTAAAACGCCGCTTTCCCTATGATGAAGCGGTGCCATTGCATTAAAGGTATGCGTCACTCTGTTAATCCCCCACTGAATCGCTTCTCGCGCCTTTTCATAACTAGCAGCCGTATGCCCCATCGATAAATGAACCCCTCTTGTAAGCGCGTAATCCGTCAACTCCTTCGCACCCTTCATTTCCGGGGCCATTGTCATCAGAAACGGCATCTCTCCGGCTTCCTGCAAATATCTCTCCAGCACATCAACCGAAGGCAGCTGAATATATCGTTCCTCCATAGCTCCTTTTTTTATAGGATTTAAAAAAGGTCCTTCCATATGAATGCCCAGAGGCTTAGCTCCGTTTCCTCTCATTTTTGCCGCAAGGCGGCAAGTATGGACGGCGGCCAGCGCTTTTTCCTGAGATGTCGCAGAAAGACTCACCGCGTAGCCCGTGACGCCCTCTTTAGCCAGCCATTTTCCCATAGCCATCAGATCCTCTGTCTGATCTGTATGACAGGAATACCCATGATAGCCATGCATATGTACGTCAATCAATCCAGGAATCACTTTCAGGCCATCATAAGACACTACGTCACAGGAATTGTCCTGTGACGTAGGTAATGTCAGCGCCTTAATGATCCCATTTTCGATTTCTATTGTACGCAGATGAAATTGAAAATCCGGTCCTAAAATTTGTGCACTAATTCGTTTTGTCATATCAAATAACCACTCAAATCATACTGGATTCCCAGCACTGCGGGATTTTCC
>CANOUM010000086.1 GCA_947570515.1 uncultured Clostridia bacterium | reverse complement strand
ACAGGTAGAGATTAAAGTACAGGATCTTCATATTCTTTCGGAGGCCAAGACCACTCCCTTTCAAATTTTGGATGAGATAGAGGTCAAGGATGAGCTGCGTTTAAAATATCGGTATTTGGATTTGCGGCGGCCTAAGCTGGCACGGAATATGGAGCTGCGGCACAAAACGGCGCAAGCTATCCGTCAGTTTTTAAATGAAGAAGATTTCTTGGAGATTGAGACGCCTATGCTGATCAAGAGTACGCCGGAAGGAGCCAGAGACTATCTGGTGCCAAGCCGGGTGCATCCGGGAGAGTTCTATGCGCTTCCGCAGTCGCCTCAGATGTATAAGCAGCTGCTGATGGTGGCAGGGATGGATCGATATTATCAGATTGTACGGTGTTTTAGGGATGAGGATCTGCGGGCAGACCGACAGCCTGAATTTACACAGGTGGATATGGAGCTTTCCTTTGCGGAAGAGGATGATGTGATGCAGATCAATGAACGTCTGATCGCCAAGGTGTGCCGGGAGGTGGCCGGCTGGGAGGTAACGCTGCCGCTTCGTAGAATGACGTGGCAGGAAGCGATGGAGCGGTACGGATCAGATAAACCGGATCTGCGCTTTGGTATGGAAATCGTGAATGTAGAAGATACGGTGAAAACATGTGGCTTTTCTGTGTTTGAGAATGCGCTTGCTGATGGCGGCAGCGTACGGGGAATTTGCGCTCCAGGCTGCGCCTCTATGCCAAGAAAACAGATCGATAGCCTGACAGAGGTCGTTAAACTGTTTAAAGCCAAAGGACTTGCATGGATTGCCATTCAAGAAGACGGAACGGTTAAGTCGCCGATTGCAAAATTTTTGACAGAGGAAACGATAGCAAATTTGCGGCAGCAATTAAAAGCGAGTGCCGGTGATTTGATGTTGTTTGTAGCTGATCAAAAGGAAGTTGTACTTACCGCGCTGGGGAACCTGAGACTGGAGATGGGAAAACGTCTGGGGCTGATGGATGAGGAAAAACATGAGTTCTTATGGGTGACAGATTTTCCGATGTTTGAATACAGCGCAGAAGAAAATCGATACTTAGCCATGCATCATCCGTTTACGATGCCTAAAGAAGAGGATTTGCCATATTTAGAAACAGAGCCGGGGCGTGTACGGGCTAAGGCATATGACATTGTGCTCAATGGCGTAGAGCTGGGCGGCGGGAGTGTGAGGATTCATCGCCGTGATATTCAGGAACGGGTGTTTAAAAGCCTTGGCTTTACCATGGAGGAAGCCTATGAAAAGTTTGGTTTCTTTATTGACGCGTTCACATATGGAGCACCGCCGCATGCAGGATTGGCGTATGGGTTTGATCGACTGGTTATGCTGATGGCAGGAGAGGAGAATCTGCGGGATGTCATTGCATTTACTAAAATAAATTATGCCTATTGTCCTATGAGTCAGGCGCCTGTAAAGGTAGATGAAAAACAGCTGGAAGATTTATCCTTGCAAATTCATCTTCAGGAGTAAAGAAGAGAAAATCCTTTAAATAAAAAACGGCTCAGTAGCTGCTGTAAGAGCAGAATTACTGAGCTGTTTTGGTTTTGAAGAATCTGATCAATGAGCAGAGGGAATCAGAAAAGAAGAAATACTTTCTAAAATACGATCCAGATTATCTTCTGAATGAATATCCAGACGTAAGGGGCGGCTGATATCAAGACTAAATATGCCAAGCTGAGATTTAGCGTTTACGATATATCGATCCTGGAGCAGATCAAATTCGCCATCAAACTGAGAGATGATGTGGTGGAATCGCCTTGCTTTGGCAAAGGAATTGATTAAAACTTTAACAGAATTCATGTGTTAGCCTCCTTTCAATCATCCTCTCTATCTTACTCGCTGAGGGAAAAACCGTCAATTCGCAAATCGCTCAAAAATCTATTGTAATTTTAGAGCATATTCGGTATAATATAAGAATCAATGTGCAGATTTATGAAGTATAGATATCTATGGAGCAGTACCTTTGAAAAATCAGAAAAAGCAAACCGTAGCCATTTGCAATATGGGCTGCAAAGTAAATAGTTATGAAGCGCAGGGAATGACGGAGCTATTGACAGGGGCAGGATATCAGATTGTGGATTTTCATGAGAGTGCCGATATATATGTAGTCAATACCTGTACCGTGACGCAGATTGCTGCTAAAAAATCAAGACAGATGATTCATCAGGCTAAAAAAAGAAATTCCAATGCACTGGTGATTGCCGCAGGATGTTATGTAGATCGTGATGATAGTTTACTCCGAGAAGGAATCATTGATATTGCGGTTCCCAATCAAAACAAGGGAGATTTACTTGCATATATAGAAGCATTTCAGAAAAATATTCCTTTGGATTTAACGGAAAAACAGAGTTTATGGATTACTGAAAACGAAGGGAAGACGAGGGCATTTTTAAAAGTGCAGGACGGATGCCGGCAGTTTTGTACGTATTGTATTATTCCCTTTGTACGAGGCCCTTTGCAGAGCAGGTCAATTGCTGAATGTAAAGAGGAGGCAAGCGGATTAGCACAGAGAGGATATCATGAGATTGTGTTGACAGGGATTCATTTATCCTCTTATGGACAGGATACAGGACAAAGCTATGATTTAGCTGATTTGATTCTGGCTATTAATGAAATTCCGCAGATCAGAAGGATTCGGCTTGGCTCCTTAGAGCCGAGGATGATTACGGAAATGTTTATTGATAAAGTGAAGAAAGCAGCTAAGCTATGTCCTCATTTTCATTTATCGCTGCAAAGCGGCTGTGATGCGACGCTGCGGGCCATGAACCGTAAATACTCTGCTGCAGAGTATCGAGAGGCAGTTCATTTGCTGCGAAGCACATATCCTGAAGTAGCGATTACGACGGATATTATAGTGGGGTTCCCGGGTGAGACACAGGAGGAGCATGCGGCATCTGTAGCTTTTGTGCGGGAAATGGGATTTGCAGAGGCACATGTGTTCCGGTATTCACAAATGGAAGGGACGGCAGCGGCAAGGCGTGAGGATCAAATCGCACCTGAGATAAAGAAAATCCGCAGTGATGAAATGCTCCAGACTACGGCAGAAAGCAGCCGGATATTTATGGAACACATGCAAGGAAAACATACGATGGTTTTACTGGAAGAAGAGAATCCCAAGACCGGAAATTGGACCGGATATACGTCTAATTATATGAAGGTTGCCGTTTGCGGTTTTAAAAAGAAACTGCAGCGGGGAGAAGAAATAGAGGTTCTGATTCAAGGATATGAAGCGATGCACAGTACCAATCATGAAGCAGCAGGATTGGAAAAAATATTAAAGGGGGTACCAATTGATGAGTGAAGAAAATTTCAATACACAATATTTTAAAATTGTCGGCGAATCGGAAGATTATGTACAAAGTACGCTGATCGACGTATATACTTCATTGGTTCAAAAGGGATATAATCCTGTGAATCAGATGGTAGGGTATATTATGTCAGAAGATCCGGCCTATATTACGAGTTATCATAATAGCCGCAGTAAAATTGCAAAATTGAATCGGGATGAAATTATTGAGGAGTTGGTGCGTACTTTTGTAGCGTATCATCAGCTGGACCAGAAGGGAAAGCGGCAGTGAGAATTATAGGACTGGATTACGGCAGTAAAACGGTGGGAGTTGCCATGAGTGATCCCAGCGGTTTTTTGGCGTCGCCTGTTGAAACAATTAAAAGAGAAGAAGAAGTCAATTTAAAACAAACGGTACGCAGAATTCGCACATTGTGCGAAGAGAATGAGGTGCGTACCATTGTTTTAGGGTTACCTAAAAATATGAATGGCTCCCTGGGAGCGCGGGCAGAAAAAACACTTGCATTTCAAAAACGGCTGCAGAGAGATCTGTATCAGATTGAAATTTTATTATGGGATGAGCGATTAACAACGAGACAAGCGGAGCAACCTATGATAGAAGCAGGGATGGATCGAAAAAAAAGAAAAGAGGTTGTGGATCAATTGGCTGCTGTTTTGATTTTGCAGTCTTATTTGGATGCCCATCAAAATTAAGGGAAAGGAGAAGCGAAATTGAATCAGGTTGACTTACAGGAATTAGATTGGATTATGGTGACCGATCCGGTCGAAGATGTTTCGATGGATATGGAAGTAATAGATTATATAGAGCAAAAAGAAAATGCTTATATTTTGGCAATTCCGGCTTATGAAGAAGAAGAGGACATGGAAGAAGAGGATGCTGCTGCTTATATTTTTAAACTGTGCGAGAAGGAGCAGGCAGAGTTTATTGTACAGGCAGAGCATTCAGAAGTCATTTTTGGAGTTACAACAGAAATGGCAGAAGCAGAATTTAAAAATATAGCCGAAATATTTAGCAGTTCAGAAAATTATGATTTGGAAGTAGAAGAGAATGATGACAACGAATAGAAGAAAAAATAATACAGCAACACCGAGAAGGCCCAGAAAATCTGTGAAGATCATCCCCTTGGGAGGATTGGATCAAATTGGGCAGAATATGACATTGATTGAGTGTGAAAATGAAATTGTAATTATTGATTGCGGCCTTGCATTTCCCGGAGATGAAATGCCGGGGATTGATTTGATTATTCCCAATTTTGAATATCTGCGTCAGAATCAAGAGAAGATTAAAGGCGTTGTGCTGACGCATGGTCATGAGGATCATATTGGTGCTTTACCTTATTTTTTGCGTGAATTTAGAGTGCCGGTATATGGTACTCGATTAACGCTGGGCTTGGTGCGTAACAAGATGGAAGAGTTCAATCTGAAAAGTTATACGCTGAATATGGTAAAACCAGGCGATGTAGTGGAACTGGGGCATATGAAAGTCGAATTTATCCGCACCAACCACAGTATTGGAGATGCAGTGGCACTTGCCATTACGACAGCGGCCGGCGTCTTGGTGCACACCGGAGATTTCAAGCTGGATTATACGCCGATTCATGGAGATATGATTGATTTACAGCGTTTTGCAGAACTCGGGCATAAAAAAGTATTAGCGCTTATGAGCGATAGCACGAATGCAGAGCGTAAAGGGTATACCATGAGTGAACGTACGGTAGGAAGTACGTTTACAGAGATGTTTCCTCAGGCGCAAGGACGTATTTTGGTGGCGACCTTTGCCTCTAATGTGGACCGCGTACAGCAGATTATCAATGCTGCCATTCAATATGGGCGCAAAGTGGTTTGTGTGGGACGCAGCATGGTAAATGTGATCAATACAGCACTGGAGCTTAATTATTTGGAGGTACCGGACGGAGTTTTGATCGATATCTCCGATATGAAAAATTATGATGATGATGAACTGGTCATCATTACTACAGGAAGTCAAGGAGAACCTATGGCTGCATTGTCTCGCATGGCCAGCGGAGAGCATAAAGCAATCGAGATTAAAGAAGGCGATACTGTTATTTTTTCCAGCAAACCGGTGCCGGGAAATGAAAAAATGGTTAGCCGTGTAATCAATGATTTGATGGTAAAAGGGGCAAAAGTAACCTATGAAGACGCCCATGTATCCGGTCATGCCAGTCAGGAAGAATTGAAAATGATTTATAGTCTGGTTAAGCCAAAATATTTTCTGCCTGTACATGGAGAATACCGCCATTTGAGAACGCATGCCGATTTAATTAAAGGACTGGGACATGATGAGAGAAATGCGATTATCATGTGCAATGGAAATGTGATGGAATTGGACAGCTACTCAGCAAAGGTAAGTGGATATATCGATGTAGAGCCTGTTCTGGTTGATGGGCTTGGTGTAGGAGATGTTGGCAATATTGTTTTGCGAGATCGCAAAATCTTATCTCAAGACGGACTTATGATTGTGGTGATTGGCCTGCGCCGCGGCAGCGGGGAAGTGGTGGCCGGACCGGATATTGTGAGCCGGGGGTTTGTATATGTAAAGGAGTCGGAGGTACTGATGGAAAGCTGCCGAGCCGTTGTTTCACATGTACTGGCCGGGAATGCACCGCTGAATGTGATGGACTGGAATAATATCAAGGCCTTGATTCGAGATAGCCTGCGGGATCATCTCTGGAGAGAAATCAAGCGCAGTCCTATGATTCTTCCGATTATTATGGAAGTGAAGGACTGACAGAGATCTGTGTTTTGAAGTGGAGGTTACCATGACAGATATCATTAACCTGATTTTGGGATTTATTGCGAGAAATTTAAAAAAAGGTGTGATCGTCATCACTTGTATTTTGGGTATAGCCGGGATTTCGTATCTGGCATATACCTATACTTATAATTTTATTCGAGATGATCAGTATGAGACATACGATGCAGATGGAGAAGCAATCAGTCTGGATATTCCGGAAGGAGCCAGTACAAAGGAAATTGCGCAGCTTTTGGAAAAAGAGGGATTGATTGATAACGTTACGCTTTTTCAGATTAAAGCAAAACTGACAGGCGCAGAAAATGAATTTCAATATGGTCTCTATAAATTCATTAAAGGAATGCCGGAAAGCAAAATCATGGAGATTTTAAAGACGGGGGGCAAAGAAGACTCCGTCACCATTACCATTCCGGAAGGCTGGAGTGTACGACAGATTGGAGCCTATTTAGAAGAAAAAAATATTTGTCTTGCATCCGAATTCGAAGAGGCTTGCAATAAAACCGATTATAATTTTGACTACTATGGGGTGATTGGACAGCAGGGAGACCGGCAATATGTACTGGAGGGATATTTGTTTCCGGATACGTATGATATTATTCCCAAAAATGGCGCAGAGGGCGTTGTAAAACGGATGCTAAGAGAATTTGAAAGAAAATGGGAGCAGCATCCGGGCTGGAAGACACAGATGGAAGCGATGAATCTAACGATGGATCAAGTGATTACTATGGCGGCTGCCATTGAAAAGGAAGCCATGCTGAGT
>CANOUM010000085.1 GCA_947570515.1 uncultured Clostridia bacterium | reverse complement strand
ATGAGAAGGGACCTTTCTGAAGGAGCAATCAGAAAGGTTCTTTTTTATATGAACATATAACAAAGAATTCGGAAAGAGGTTTTACTATGAAAAAAGTTACAGATATGACTCAGGGGCGCCCCCTGGGTCTGTTGTTACGTTTTGCACTGCCCCTGCTGGCTGGAAGTTTCTGCCAGCTGCTATACACCACAGTAGACAGCGCGGTTGTTGGACGGCTTGTGGGAGTCAGCGCCTTCGCTGCAGTAGGCGTTTCCGGGTTTTTAAGTTGGTTGGTTACTGACATGATTCTTGGGCTGACGCAGGGATTCGGCATCCTTTATGGTCAGCTATTTGGCAAAAAGCAGTGGACTCTACTGAGACAGGCAATTGCCGCCGCATCGGTAATCGGTCTGGGTATCGGCCTGGTGATGACAGTGGTTGGCCTGATAGCCTTAGAACCTGTGCTACGCCTGATGAACACGCCGGAAGCAATTCTCCCATTGGCAGTGAGTTATTTGCAGATTCTGTTCTGCGGCGTTCTTGTGACCATGTTTAACCGTCTGGCTTTCACGTTGCTTTTGTCATTGGGAAACAGCAGGGCTGCTGTTTCCGGCAGCATACTTTCCTGTTTGATGAACATGGTTCTTGACATTCTTCTCGTCGGCGTATTTGACTGGGGTGTGCAGGGAGCCGCAGCCGCTACAGTGATGGCCCAGCTGGGATGTTTTGTGTACTGCTTAGTGAGACTAGGGAATATTCCAGAGTTAAAGCCGAAATTGGATGATTTTCGGCTGTCCCCAATGCTTATTTGGAAATTGCTGCAGCTTGGCGGACCTCTGGCTTTTCGCAACGGAGTGGTTTCGCTTGGCGGTCTATTTGTCCAGTCTGCCGTTAACAAATACGGTACTCTCTTTGTGGCTGGCATGGCTGCCGCAGAAAAATACTTCGGCCTTATAAATTTGCCTGGTGACGCCTTAGAGGGCGCTTTCGCAAACTTTAGCGCTCAAAACTATGGTGCTGGAAATATGGATCGGCTCCATGACGGATTAAGATGCTGTGTTCTGCTGGCGTTGGGAAGCTGGGGGATTATAGCCGCAGGGCTGTTGGCATGGAGGGAAGAGCTTATAAGCCTATTGGTTTCCGGCAATCCTGCAGAAATTCAGCAGCTTGTAAGCGTAGGCGGCGAATACCTGATGGTACTGTCTCTGAGCATACCTCTAATGTACCTTCTTTGTCTGTACCGCTCTGGCTTGGAGGGGATGGGGAGTGTTCTTGCGTCCACGTTTTCGGGTTTTATCGAGTTAGGGATGCGTATTGTTTCAGTCCTGCTTTTGCCCAGCCTGCTTGGTCGCTGGGGCGTATACTTTGCTAACCCTCTGGGATGGATAAGCGCGTTGCTTTTGTTGGCGGTTTCCTATCACCAGGTGTACCGACGGAGGCTTAGGAATGTGTGATTTGCTGTGATAAAGGGCGTAAACTTTCCGCATTTGTTTCTTTGAGGCTTTTTATGCTGAATTCTGAGATATATAGGCCTTGACAGGAAAATATAGGTTAAGCCACCACTGCATAGGTGCAGTATTGGACGTGAACTCTCTTTTTTTCTTACATCCAAGTCCTCGCCGTTTTGAGTTTTCACCCGTCCGGCTGATTTCAATCATGAGTTCCACTCCAAATTTGATACCTTCAGCATAGATTGCTTCGCTCTCCGTGTTGATTACTTCCATGTTCATGTCAACCATGTCTTCCAGTTTTTTATACTGCTCTTTGGTCAATAATACTACCCGGAACCGCCGCGGAAGTCCAGAGAAACTGCTGCGTGAAAACTACTGAAAAATCGTTGTTGTTTTTTGCTAGGTCGCGTTCGCATAAGCGCATCAACAATAAGAGCAAAATAGGCAAACGCTAAAAAGACGACATCAAGTTTATCATAGCGAGTAAAAATGCGGCGAAATCTTTTGATACGGCGAAAAAGCCTCTCGACCTGATTGCGCTGCTTGTATAGCTGCTTATCATAATCCCAGGGATTGTTACGATTGCTTTTCGGCGGGACTACAGGGGTGTACCCAAGTTCCACCGCCAGAGCCCGTGTCTCATCCCCTTCATAAGCACGATCCATCAGAAGATATAGTAATTTTATGCGAAAAATCAAAAAGAAGAAGTTTGCCTATTGACAAATTAGAAAGAAAGGTTTACACTAACAATTGAACAGATGTTCAATTGTTAGTGTTTTCAATTGTTTAAGAAAGGAAAAGAGAGATGATTACGAAAAAGTATCGTATGGAAAATTTAGGCTGTGCTAATTGTGCGGCAAAGATGGAGAGCAAAATCAATGCCCTTGCGCAGGTACAGGAGGCGACACTCGCCTTTGCAACCAAACAGCTGCGTGTAACAGCCGAGGATCCGGATTCTCTTTTAGAGGAGATGCAAGCGATTGCTGCATCAATAGAAGCAGAGGTTATCATTCGTCCATGGAATCAAAAAAATAAGGAACATGTTCATGAACATGCAGCATGTCATTGCGGACATGATCATGATCACACGGAATGTGGATGTGGTCATCATCATGAGCATGAGCATCATCATCACAACCATGAACATCATCACGAGCATGGTCATGAACATAGCCATGATCATGGGGATATGGATGCTAAATGGGTCATCGCAGGCGCTGCTATCTTTGCTGTCAGTCTGCTTTTGGAATGGTGTACGGGGATAGAGGCAGGCAGCAGCTTAGAGTTTGCTTCTATTGGAACTGCACTTCTCATGATGGCAGCGTATATCATCTTAGGAAAAGAAATTATCTGGGCCGCTGTAAAAGGGATTGGACACGGACAGATCTTTGATGAAAACTTTTTAATGAGTATTGCTACATTGGGCGCAATTGGGATCGGAGAGTATGCCGAGGCAGTGGGTGTTATGCTCTTTTTCCGGGTTGGAGAATACTTTGAACATAGAGCGGTAGAAAAGAGCCGCAGTGCGATTATGGAAGCGGTAGATATGCGGCCTGAGATGGTTCAGCGTGTACAAGGAGAAACCATCGAGCTCATTCCTGCCGAGGAAGCGCAAAAGGGAGATATTGTAATCGTGCGTCCCGGCGACCGGATTCCGCTGGATGGCACAATTGTAGAAGGAGAGACGCAGATTGATACCTCACCTGTTACAGGAGAACCAGTGCCGATGAGCGCCAAGGCCGGCGATGCAGTGCTTTCCGGGTGTATTAACAATACAGGCTTGATTCGCCTGCGGGTAGAAAAGGTTTTAGAAGAATCCATGGTCACCCGCATCTTGGAATCCGTGGAAAATGCAGCTGCCAGCAAGCCGCAGATGGAGCGGTTTATCACCCGGTTTGCTAAAATTTACACGCCTATTGTAGTAGCGATTGCCTTACTTACAGCTGTTATTCCGTCCCTGATAACGGGAGAGTGGGGCTACTGGGTCTATACAGCGCTCACCTTCCTGGTGATCAGCTGCCCCTGTGCAATGGTGCTCAGCGTACCGCTGGCTTTCTTTTCCGGAATTGGCAGCGGCTCGCGTAAAGGGATCCTGTTTAAAGGAGGAACCGCGCTGGAGGCGCTCACAAAAATTAAGGCGGTTGTCATGGACAAAACAGGGACCATCACACAAGGCAACTTTGTAGTACAGAGCATTCGTTCTTTTGGTCAGCTGAATGAGAAACAGGTATTAGAAGCCGCCGCCGTTTGTGAGGGAGCGTCTACACATCCCATTGCCCGCAGCATTTTAAAGGAGGCAGAGCAGCAGCTGGAGGTGCTTCCGGCTGAGCCGGAAAAAATTGAAGAGGTCGCCGGACAGGGGATCAAAGCTCAGTATGACGGCAAGGAGCTGCTGTGCGGCAATGACAAACTGATGCAGGCCTATGGCATTGGACTTCCTGATGCGCAAGGCGATTATGGTACGCATGTGTATGTAGCGGTGGATGGGGAGCTGGCCGGAGAAATTCTGATTGCGGATACGATTAAAGAGGAAGCGTCATCGGCAGTTCATAAGCTGCATGAAAGACATAAGCTGACAGCGATGCTGACAGGCGATGCTAAGCAGAGCGCGCAGGCGGTAGCGGATACAGTAGGCGTACAGCAGGTGCGCTCAGAGCTCTTGCCGCAGGATAAGCTGACGGCGCTTAGAGAGATCCGTGAACAGTCAGGGGCCGTGATGTTTGTAGGCGATGGCATCAACGATGCGCCGGTGCTGGCGGGTGCTGATGTTGGGGCTGCGATGGGCAGCGGCTCGGATGCTGCTATCGAGGCTGCAGATGTAGTGTTTATGACATCGAGCGTAGAAGCAATTCCGCAGGCGCTTGATATTGCGGAAAGTGCAATGCGGGTGGCGAAACAGAATGTGATTTTTGCGCTCTTGGTGAAAATAGCCGTCATGGCGCTGGGGCTTGCCGGCATCGCTAATATGTGGCTGGCGGTATTTGCGGACAGCGGCGTTGCGCTCTTATGTGTACTGAATTCGATTCGTATTTTAAGAAAATAAGTAAGCTGAATGAGATAGAGGGCTCTCTTGGGTTGGATTTTCCAATACCGGAGGGCCCTGTTTTGTGGTTGTAAATGGCAAGTAAATCTTTTATAATCCTGAATGAAGGCTATGTATGATCTTATATAAATGAATATATGCCCGTGATATGCATTATACATGCTTCAATTTTCAGAAAAAAATTGCGAATTGAAATGCAAAATGATATAATACAGTTGTCTAAGTGTGACATATATTTAACAGATGCATGACGCGGTCACAGTTAATATCATCCTATTAGATGGAAAAGGAGAACAGCATGAGTAAAGTAACAATTATTGGAGCCGGTGCGGTCGGCTCAACCATTGCATACACAATGGTTGTCAACGGAATCGCTTCTGAGATCGTCATGATCGATGTAAAAGAAGAGAAAGCGCTGGGCGAAGCTATGGACATTCGCCAGGGGACACCCTTTTGTGCCCCTGTTTCAATTTATGCAGGCAGCTATCGTGATGCGGTAGGTTCAGACATTGTCATCATTACCTCCGGCGTGGCCAGAAAACCGGGGCAGACACGTATTGACCTGGCGCAGACAAACGTAGGGATTATCAAACAGATTGCGCCGGAAATTACCAAGTATGCACCAAATGCCGTTTATATTTTAGTTGCCAATCCGGTAGATATTTTGACATATGTATTCACAAAGGTCAGCGGACTTCCTGAGCGTCAGGTTATCGGTTCCGGTACGATTTTGGATACGGCACGCCTGCGTTCGCGTTTAGCAGAGTACCTCTGTATCAGCCAGAAAAACGTACATGCTTATGTATTCGGTGAGCATGGAGATACGTCATTTATTCCGTGGTCTCTCGCATCTGTCTCCAGTATTCGGTTGGATGATTATAGAAAGAGCATCATGGGCAATGAAGATGTGGGGATGGCACCGGTGTTTGATCGGGCTGAAATTGAAAAATATATGAGAACCTCCGGCGGCAAGATCATTCGTCGTAAAGGAGCTACCTTCTATGCCGTTTCCGTTTCTACCTGTCATATAGTCAAGAGCGTGTTAAGCAACAGCGATACGCTGATGACGGTTTCTTCCATGCTGCATGGTGAATTTGGAATTGAAGATGTCTGTCTGAGCCTTCTGTCCATCGTAGACCGTACAGGAATTAAGGCTAAAATTACGCCAGGCCTTACCCCGGATGAGATTGAGCAGCTGCATCATAGCGCAGATAGCTTAAAGAGCGTTATTCAGCAGTTAGATATTTAATACATATATTAGGAGGAAAGTCCAATGGAATATCGGATTGAGAGAGATTCGATGGGCGAGATGCAAGTGCCGGCTGATCGGTACTGGGCAGCACAGACTCAAAGAAGCTTTCAGAATTTCAAAATTGGCGGCGAACTGATGCCAAGAGAGATTACACATGCTTTCGGTATCTTAAAAAAGGCAGCAGCCAGAGCCAATTATCAGCTGGGCAAGCTGGATGAAGAGAAGAAGCAGGCCATTGAAAAAGCATGTGACGAAGTGATTTCAGGAAGTTTAAATGATCATTTTCCATTAGTTGTTTGGCAGACAGGAAGCGGCACGCAGTCCAATATGAACGCCAACGAAGTCATTGCCAACCGCGGCAATGAAATTGCCGGCAAAAAGCTGCTGCATCCCAATGATCATATTAACATGTCACAAAGCTCCAACGATACGTTTCCTACCGCTATGCACATCGCAGCAGTAATCAGTATTGAAGATAAGCTGTTTCCGGTGATGGATCAGTTCATCGCTACGCTGCGCCGTCTGGAGCAGGAGAATGACGATATTGTTAAGAGCGGACGTACACATTTACAAGACGCAACACCAATCAAGTTCTCACAAGAGATCAGCGGTTGGCGCAACATGATCGAAAAAACAAAGGATATGCTGGAAAAAGCGCTGCCCGGACTTAAAGAGCTGGCGCTTGGCGGTACGGCAGTCGGCACCGGGCTCAACACACCCAAAGGCTTTGCCGAAGAAGTTGCCAAACAGGTGAGCGAGCTGACCGGCAAAGAGTTTGTTACAGCCGCAAATAAGTTCCATGCACTGACTTCAAAAGATGATTTGGTATTCGCGCACGGCGCGCTCAAGGCGCTGGCTGCGAATCTGATGAAGATTGCCAATGACGTAAGATGGCTCGCCAGCGGACCGCGCTGCGGACTAGGCGAAATTCATATTCCGGAGAATGAACCGGGTAGTTCCATTATGCCGGGCAAGGTGAACCCGACACAGTGCGAATCTATGACGATGGTCGCGGTGCAGGTCATTGCCAATGATGTGGCTGTTGGTATGGCTGCTTCTCAGGGCAATTTTGAACTCAATGTATTTATGCCGGTGTTGATTTATAACTTCCTGCAGTCAGCAAGACTTTTAGCGGAGGGGCTAAAGTCTTTCCATGATAACTGCGTGGTAGGCATTA
>CANOUM010000084.1 GCA_947570515.1 uncultured Clostridia bacterium | reverse complement strand
ATATATTTCGTGACGGCCAGCAAAATGAGCGCCGGAATCCCTGCAATCAGTAAAAGACGTATATCAGCAGCCAAAAAAATACCTATAGTAGCTGCTACCCCTTTTCCTCCTCTGAACTGCATGTAGAAAGGATAATTATGCCCCAAGACAACGCCTACGCCCCCCCAGAGCAACAAATATTTCTGGTCATATCCCCAAAGCAGGGCTATTAGCACCAGCGCCAGCACAGCTTTTAAAATATCCAGCACCAAGGTTGCAATCCCTATTTTGGTTCCCAGAACCCGAATGGCATTGGTCGTTCCTGCATTGCCGCTTCCATATTGCCGGATATCCACTCCTTTTATGAGTTTTCCTAAGATATAGGCAAACTGCAGACACCCGCACAGATATCCAATTCCGATACATAAAAGTCTTTCCATCCCTATTGCACCATCCTAAAATCTTTCATTTAAAACGCCTCTTTCCCGGATAATAAACTTAATCGGCGTTCCTTTAAATCCAAATGAATTTCTCAGGCAATTTTCTAAATACCGTCTATACGAATAATGCATCAGCTCTGCATTATTGACAAACAACACAAAGGTAGGCGGTTTTGTACCAATCTGCGTCATATAAAAGATTTTGAGCCGCTTTCCTTTATCTGACGGAGGCTGATTCATAGAAGTGGCATCATAAAGCACATCATTTAACACGCCAGTCGCAATTCTCATTGCATGATTTTCTGCTACCAGATCCACTGTTTCAAAAATCTTCTCAATACGCTGTCCTGTTTTAGCTGAAATAAAAATTTTCTGTGCATAGGGCATAAAGCTAAGCACCGTATCAATATCCTTTTGATATTCATAAATCGTTTTGTCATTTTTCTCAATGGCATCCCATTTATTTACAGCAACGATGATTCCCTTGCCTTTTTCATGAGCGATTCCTGCAATCTTAGCATCCTGTTCTGTGATCCCCTCGACAGCGTCAATCATCAAAATAGCCACATCACAGCGTTCCACTGCCGCCACGGAGCGCACCACTGAAAAACGCTCCAGTTCTTCTTTTACTCTGTTATGCCGGCGGATTCCCGCTGTATCAATAAAAATATAAGACTTGCCTTTATATTCTACCCGTGTATCGATGGCATCCCGCGTCGTACCTGCGATGTCACTGACAATCACCCTGTTTTCTCCCAGCAGCTTATTAATTAGAGATGACTTTCCGGTATTGGGCTTTCCGATAACAGCCACATGTAAAACCTCTTCCTCATCCTCTGCATCGCTTTGCTCCGGAAAATGCCGAATTACCTCATCCAGCATATCTCCCATACCAAGCCCCTGCTCAGCCGAGATCGGCTGCGGCTCTCCCAGTCCTAATCCATAAAACTCATATACCGGTGTAATATCTTTCATATTATCCAGCTTGTTGACCGCCAGCACCACCGGCTTCTTAGCGCGGCGCAGCATATTGGCCACCTCACTGTCTGCATCGGTCATCCCTGCCTTTGCATCCACGATAAATAAAATCACATCTGCCATTTCAATGGCCAGCTGCGCTTGCTCTCTCATATATTTCAAAAGAAGATCATCTGTTTTGGGCTCGATACCACCGGTGTCAATCATCGTAAAACTATGCCCAAGCCAATCTGCCTCCGCATAAATCCGGTCTCTTGTCACACCCGGCGTATCTTTTACAATGGAGACTTTTTCCCCGGCCAAACGGTTAAATAACGTCGACTTACCTACATTGGGCCGTCCTACAATCGCCAGAATCGGTTTCATTGCCTTCATCCCCTTTCTATAATTGAATGAATAAAATCACTTCCAGAAGATTTTACTATAGATATAGGAATCTGTAAAGTATTTTCCAGCTCCGTTAATGTCATATCATCCAGCAGCACTTCTTCTCCGGATCGCAGCAGATTTTCCGGTAAAAGCAGCCTCTCGCCCAGTCTTTTTCCTTTTAACTGCGCACAAATATCCTGTCCTGTCAATAAGCCTGTAACCGTAATCTGTTCTCCGAAAAAATGATTCACGATAACATGCACCTGTACATGCAGTTTAGGATAGCGCGCCTCCAGACTCTGACAAATCTGCTGTATAAATTTGCCCGCACTGGGCGCGGTCACCAAACTCAGCTCTGCCTCATACTCCCCCTCTTCTTCCAGCGCTTCTATCGCCTCCATAGCCTCATCTATAAAAAGCCGCATCATGCCAACGCCATTTTCAATCTGCAGATATCCGTCATAGCGCTCCTCTTCCGGCAGCTCCCTCCCCGCCTGAATATAAAACTCATCAGACAGATGAATAAAATGCATACCGTCCTCAGCAAAAAATTGCTCCTGATACGGCTCGACCTGATCGATCACCCTCGCACACTCTTCAGCATTAAAACTCTCCAGCGGATATAATCCCTCCCGATGCCGGCTAAGCCCCACCGGCACAATGCTCACGCTCTGCATCTGCGGCCTCAGACTACTCAGCTCACGGATTGTCCGATCCAGCGCTGCGCCATCATTCACACCCTTGCAGAGGACAATCTGCCCGTTTAGCGTGATCCCCGCCTGCGCCAAGCGCCGAAGGCGGTCCATAATCTCCGATGCTCTCGGGTTGCGCAGCATAGCGGTGCGCAGCTCCGGATCCGTTGTGTGCACCGAAACATTGATCGGAGACATCTGATAGCGAATGATCTTCTCAAAATCCGACTCCTGCATATTAGTCATCGTAATATAATTGCCATTTAAGAACGACAATCTTGCATCATCATCTTTAAAATAAAGCGTATCCCGCATCCCCTTCGGGAGCTGATCAATAAAACAAAAAATACAGTGATTATGGCAGTGCTGATACGTCCCCATGAACTGATCCTCAAAAACCAGTCCCAGATCCTCATCCTCATCCTTTTCCACTTCACACTGCGCTTCTTCTCCATCTTTTGTCAGAATCTGCAGCGTAATATATTCACTATCCACCAGATAATAATAATCCAGCACATCCTCTACCGGCTGTCCGTCAATTGAAAGCAGGATATCTCCTGCCTCAAGCCCCAGCTCTTCTCCAATGCTTCCCGGCTGTACGCCCTTAATCTTCTGCTGCATGTTCCCTCTCCTATATCAGCTCTAAAAATGCCGCCTGCGTTCCGCGCTCATTTCCCGTTCTCCGATGTGAATGAAAATACTCCGCATGACATTTAGTACACAAATCTGTCACCGTAATATGTTCTTTGGCAATCCCTGCCCGCTCCAAAATCAGCGCATTCGTTTTCCACAAATCCACATAGCTTTTGTCCTCTTTTTCTGCCGGGCGTATAATTTGCTCCCGCCAGACGGGAAAGGCAGATGCAAATTCTCTTTCCACTTCACTGCCTACCTCAAAGCAGCAAGGACCGATGGAAGGACCGATTCCTGCAAGAATGTCAGCTGGCTGACACTCAAAATCCTTTTGCATACGCTGTACCATCTTTCTGCCAATCTCCAGAACCGTTCCCCTCCAGCCGGCATGTGCCAGTCCAATCACCTTTTTCACCGGATCTAAAAAAAACAGGGGCACACAATCTGCATAAAAAGTCACCAAACAGACCTGAGGCTTGTCGGTAATCAAACCGTCCACGCCCTCCAGCTCCTTAGGCTTAAAAATCCCCTTTCCTCGATCCTGCTGATCCACATAGACGATGCGATCCCCATGAATCTGATCAGAAAAGACCATGTCCCCTGCATAAATGTCGGATACATAACTGATTCGGCGAAAATTTTCTACGACTGCCGCTTTCCTGTCGCCTCTGCTAAATCCCAGATTCATAGGCCCCAAAGCTCCCTGGCTCACGCCGCCGCGCCTTGTCGAATACAGATGCCGCACCAAGCCTGTCTCATCAAACGAGGGAAAGGTTATATAGTACACAGCGCCATTTCTTTGAATATGAAGTGTCTCACTTTTAAATTCCATTGCCTTCTCCTTCAAATGCATTATGATAATGATGAATTTTCCATCGTCCGGACTCCTGCCACAATTCCACGACATCAAAGCGACACGCTTTATCAATTTCGCGGCTTTGCCGCAAATAAACCAAAGCTGTCTGGCAAATCCGCTTCTGCTTGCCCCGATTAACAGCTGACGCTGGTCTGTCCCCTTGCAGAGACTGGCGGTATTTGACTTCGAGAAATACCAGCGTTTCACGCTGCTGTGCAATTAAATCAATTTCTCCATATCGGCTTCGGTAGCGCCGCGCCAGAATCTGATACCCCTTATGTTCCAGATAGCGGGCTGCAATCGCCTCTGCCTGTAACCCTTTCTCATTGGATGTTGTCATCTTTTAAAATATTTTTCAAAAAACTGCGGCGGTGAACAGGCAAGGGGCCAAACTGACGAATGGCATCCCTGTGCTGCTGCGTACCATAGCCTTTATGTGCGGCAAAACCATATTCCGGATATAAAGTATCATATGCCCGCAGCATTTCATCTCTCGTTTCCTTAGCAATGATGCTGGCAGCAGCGATGGAGATAGACTGTGCATCTCCTTTAATGATGGCTTCCTGCGCAATACTGACTTCTTTAAGTTTAACAGCATCGATCAGAAGAAGCTCCGGCGTAACCGCAAGTGCCTGCACGGCCTTTTGCATTGCCAGCTTAGTCGCTTCTAAAATGTTAATTCGATCAATCGTCTCTACATCCACAACCCCTACGCCGATGGCCACTGCTTTTTCTTCAATCTCGGCTTTGAGCACTGCTCTGCGTTTCGCACTTAGCTTCTTGGAATCATCCACGCCATATACGGGTCTTTGGGGATCCAAAATCACTGCCGCTGCTACAACCGGTCCGGCCAAAGGTCCTCTGCCGGCCTCGTCAATACCCGCAATTTGGCAGATTCCCCTTGCTCTTGCCTTCTGTTCGTATTCAGACATCCGGCAATACTTCTCTTCTAAATCAATCTGCCGCTTGCTCATCTGTTTCCTCCTCCGGACTTTCTAATGTGAGCCTTCCCAGCTTTCCTCCTCTGAACTCATCAACCACAAGCACTGCCGTACGTTCCACATCGATGATACCGCCCGCTCGCAGATGGCCTCTTTTTTTTCCGATTTCCTCCAGCAGATGCTCTCCTGTCAGCTCCAGCTGCTGCTCGCTTAGTTTATACCGCTGGATGAGTGCCTCAGGATATCGCTTTTTTAACGTATCAATAAGTGTAACGGCCAGCGTATACACATCCAGTACCTCATCGCGAATGGATCCAATGAAAGCGATTTTATATCCTGTTTCCAGGTCTTCAAATTTAGGCCATAAAATACCGGGGGTGTCCAAAAGCTCCAAATCACCGCGCAGCTTAATCCACTGCTTTCCTTTGGTCACACCTGGTTTATTGCCTGTTTTAGCAGCGCCTGAGCGCCCGACAATCTGATTGATCACAGTGGACTTACCCACATTGGGAATCCCCGTAATCATCATACGAACCGGTCGGTTTTGATATCCCTTCGCTGCATCTCTCTGCCTTTTTTCTTTACACAGCTCCAGCGCCAGTACCGGGATATCTTTAATGCCCTTTCCATGCAGAGCGTCCATGGTGACGACCCCATACCCCTGCTTCTGATACCAGTCTTTCCATCGTCTAGTCATGCTTTCATCGGCCAGATCCGTCTTATTCATAGCAATAATACGGGGACGGCGCTGCCATAATTCATTTAAGTATGGATTCTTGCTGCTATATGGAATCCGGGCATCGATCACCTCCACTACTACATCCACCAATTTAATATTTTCTTCCATCATCCGTTTCGTTTTGGTCATATGCCCCGGATACCAGTTGATATTTGCCGTATTTTGCCAATCAGGCATCTTGAATCACTTCCTTTCCACCGTTATCTTATCTATGGTACTTAGTTTTAAATTCTTTCTCATATTTTTCCAGAAATTGTTTTAAATATACAATGTTCTTTTCGATATCTTCAAAGCTGGCTATTTTAAATATATCCTGTATTTCATCTACCGTACCGGCAGGCAAATGATGATTAATATGACATAATATATAATCATACTGTCTTGGTGTATAGATAAGCCTAATAATGATTACAATAGGCTCTGCAATATTCGATATATACTTATCATACGCTTCTAGATATTGATTTCTTTTGATATATTTCGTCACTCTGCTGCTTTGCAAAATCCTGCTTTTATTATTTTGGAAAATTTCTTCCAGTTTATCAACATCGATTTTTTCATCTGTAAATGTAATGATTTCTTTTTTATCAAATAATATAAAAGGCAAAGCTGCAATATCATTTTTAGTATAGCAGGTAGCCTCTAAGCCCCTTATCTCATGAGATTGAACACATAAATCCAGCGTTAAATACTCGCTTGTATTTTCAAGATGAATATTGCTTTTCGCGATCTCTGTCCTGATCGAGTTATCTTGAGAATCAATATGCCCTAATTGGCTTAATTCATTGATGCATTCATAAAGAAATGATTCCTGATACTCCTTTTGTACATCGAACCAAAAATCAATATCTGAATATTCATCGACTCTGCCAAGTCCATCCGCGCCTTCAAGCCACATTGCATTCACATATTCTTTTTGTTCTGCAAAATTTTTCAAAAAACCAATGATATAATCCCTGTCTAGTGCATGATTCATGATCGTATTTCCTCTTATCTGTTTAAACATTCTTTATACAAATCGTTCTTTTATATCAGACAAATATTGCCCTGCCTGCAGCTCAATTTTATATGCTGCCTCCGTATCATTCTGGTTTTGATCGTAAAATTGTATCCAATCCCTTTCATTTGTCATGGCTTCGACAAATTCCTTTGTATTGCCTCGTTTCTGCATTCTTTTTATATATTCAGCCCGAGCTTCTTTAGCGGGATAGACCATACAATATGCAAGGTTATGATCCTTCAGATATGATAAAATTTGAGTATTATAAGAAAGAAGGCCAATCTGCCCTTTTTCAAGCAGCCTTTCAATCTGATCGATAATATAGGAGAAAGAATCCTTTTTT
>CANOUM010000083.1 GCA_947570515.1 uncultured Clostridia bacterium | reverse complement strand
AAAAATGATTGATCACCGTACAGGAAAAATCAACCACATATCCTGTCAGGAACATATTTACCAGTGTGGCAGCTCCCATGCAGCTTCTGGCAATCACCAGATCGATCAGCAGCAAAATCCCGCTCAGCACCGTATAGTAGGTCCCATACGCAGTCTTGTTCTCAAAAAAACGGCCCCAGATGCCCTGGGCAAAGCACTGAAACGGATCTACGCCGAACTGTGAGCATTTAAAAAAACCTACAGCTATAGCGCATAAGATCACACCGACAGTTGTCATAAAAATACGTTTTTTAAAATTTCCTGCATGGTTCATTTCTCTTTCTCCCTCATCCCCAGATTCTCTTCCATATTGCCCAGACCGTCTTTTATGTACGTTCCCCCCGACTAGACAATCAGCATGGCGACCGGCCGGGAGTTGACATGTAATACGATTATACCATTTTCAGTTTTTGGGGACAAGCTGAAACTTTCTTTTTTTATCAGAAATAAAAAAAAAGAGTAGACTTTTATTTACTTTTTTGATAAGATAGTAGATGGATTCCGTCTCAAAAATCCAAAACAGGAGGATGGTAGAAATGACCGGCAATACATATCCCGGATTTCGCAGCATGATCAGCGAGCTGGAAGAAGTCTTCATTTTGTGGTGGATGGATGGAAGCCCCAAAACCGATTATGAAATACAATATCGTGCAGATGCCTTTAGTACGCATCTGCGCGCATCTCTTTTCCCGCATATTACGTTTACCTGTACCTATGACGTTCAATATTCGGGATTTTTTCATTTGAATAAAGCAACAATAGAAGAAGATCTGCTCAAGGCCTATTGTCAAAACAATGGATTTACCTATCAGATCCGAAATTGGTCCAAATACGTATCTGTTGATCTATCTGTACCGGATTATGAAACGCTCCAAAAATCTGCGCTCATGAAACGTGTCCATGAGATGCATGCCTGGTTTAAGACATTCCTTCCGGTAGCACAGAAATTTTACACACTTCCGCTGATGGATGAGATTGAAAAGCATGAGACATTTCCCACCTGTATCAATCCCGTCATCTGTGATTGGGGAATTCGCTACCAAAAAGAATCCGATTCCGAAGGGTATACTTACGGCGGAGGCCCTGCCTTCCGATTTGAAACCTATCAATACCGAAACCTCCAGTCTTCCGATGAAACCATCGCATTCATGTTTGCCTACTGTGCCCGCAAATTCTGGAAGGTTTCTCCTCTTTTGCTAAACCCCTACGGCATACGGTGGCATTACTACCGAAACGCAGATCTTGCTCGCGAAATTTCCATTTTACCTCAATATCATTCGTATGATCCGCTCACCTATGTTCCCACTCAAGACAAACCGCCGCTCAAAGATTTCTTTTCATAAATACTAAAGAGTAACCTCATGAACCGAGGTTACTCTTTTTATATGATAACGATCAGCACTCCTTACGGCTTACATCTCTGGCAGGGGACGTACCCCTGCTCCAGAAGCGCCTCTCGTCCCTCTGTACACTCCCGGCGGTTTTCCTCTGCCATATCCTGCACTGCCTTACAGCTCACACGATGAAATTTTCCTGTATTCCGATTTACGATATACATTTCCTCTTCCGCTGCCGCCACTGCATCCGCCAGCCGGCTCTCCCCCGTTGCATACTCCAGCTCCACCCCCGGCTGCACATTATACACATACACATTAAAGCAAATGCCGGCGCCCTCATCCTCCACCGAATACGCCTCCATCTGCACACCGCTCGCCAGCAGATTATCCCCTTCAAAAACCGGCGTCACCCGGTACAGCACATGATAATCTGTCTCTTTAATATAATCCGCCACCATATTCTCAAACGGCAGCATCCCTTCCACATTCATATAGCGCGTTCCCGTAATCAGATTCCGCTCATTTGCATTTTCACCGGCCAGCTGAAACCCAATCAAATGACAGCGATTATACAAATACTTTCCTTCCACGCAGTCATATTTCGCCGTATGCCAGCCGCTCGGCTTCACAGAGCCAATCTCCCCCCTGGGCTCTGTCGGCATCAGATCCTGTCCCAGAAAAGCATAATCCGCGAAGCAGAGCGAAAAATCATACAGCTCAAAATATGCTTCAAATGACTCCGTTATTTTTTCTTCCTCCGAAAAATCAGTCTCATTCTCCGCCAGCACCACATATGGGTCGCCGTTATATTCCGGAATTTGCCGCTCCGCGGCCCTCTGCAGACTCTGCGCCTGCGGCTCTGCCGGCGCCGGACTCTCCGTGCATCCTGCCATGCTAAGCAGCAGTCCCAGTATGAACCCCCACAGCAACAGCCTTTTTCTAACCCATTTCATTTTCGATACACCTCTTTTGTAATTCTCTCATGCGAGAATCCCGAAAATTCCGTTTGACTCTCAAGTACCCAATCCTGCAGCGAAATATCCAGCTTCTGATCTGACGGATACCGCCGGTTCCAGCGATACACCGTGACGGAGCTGATCCGATCCTCATACGGCTGCAGCGCCTGATTTTCCACAAAACAGTAGTCATTCTCTCCCGCTCTCTCCAGCATGCGTTCATCTGTCACCGCCGAATCAAGTCCAAACAGTGCCTGCGAATATTCCGTAGTCCAAAGCCGGCCTCCTGCCGTTTTAACAGCATCTTCGATTACTGCCCTATCCCTGCTTTGACGCCGCCCATTAAAGAGCATACCATTTTGCTCATCCAAACATATCATCACATGCATGCGCTTCTCCTCAATACAAAAGGCATCCTCAAGGGATGCCTTTTCTCTCATTTTTTACTTACTCCCAGTTGTGCCATACGTTCTGCACGTCGTCATCATCTTCCAGCATGTCAATCAGTTTCTCCATGCTTTCTGCAATCGCAGGATCATCACTCTCTGCCATGGTCTGCGGCAGCATCGTCACCTCACCGCTCGCAATCTCGATTCCCGCTGCTTCCAGCGCCGCATACACCTGTGAAAAACCAGTCGGATCAGTAATGATCTCGCATGTGCCGTCTTCCGCTTCAAAATCCTCGGCTCCGGCATCCAGCGCTGTCATCATCAGCTCTTCTTCGTCCATGCCTTCCGGCAGCTCCACAATGATCTGCCCCTTCTGGTCAAACATGAACGACACGCATCCGGTTGTCCCCAGATTGCCGCCGTTCTTAGAGAACGCATGCCTTACATTCGCCGCCGTGCGGTTCTTATTCTCTGTCAGGCACTCCACAATGACAGCCACACCGCCGGGACCATATCCTTCATATGTGATCGATTCATACACAATGCTGCTATCCTCGCCGGATGCTTTTTTAATGCTGCGCTGAATCGTATCATTGGGCATATTATTGCTCTTACACTTGGCGATCACATCCCGCAGCTTGCTATTGCTCTCCGGATCCGGTCCGCCTTCCTTGATGGCCACCATGAGCTCGCGCCCCAGCTTGGTAAAGATCTTACCGCGCTGCGCATCTGTTTTTTCTTTTTTATGTTTAATATTTGCAAATTTTGAATGTCCGGACATAACTTAACAACCCCTTTTATCAATATCAATACTGCAATATTTTATCACTAAATGCCTCTTTGCGCAACGGTTTTATGCCTTCTTTTTCATGATCAGCTGCCCGGCCACATAACAAACGGCCGCCACCGCCATACCATTTAACGAAGCAATCCCCCAGCTTACTACATTAGCCACTACAGCGCCCAAAACCACGCCCGCCACGGCAAACCAATCCACAACCTTTGTATTTTGTGCTCCCTCGGCATACTCCTCTTTGTGCATAAAATATCCCAGCACCAAAATGATGCCCACCGGAGGCAGCGTGCAGTTCAGCACATTCAGCCAGGAACAGAAATTCCAGTACAGCCATACTGAAGCCGCCGTACCGATAATCCCGGAAATCAGCACCATCGGCTTCTTCTTCTGATGAAAGATATTCGCCAAGCCAAGTCCCGCCGAATACAGCGCATTATCATTGGTGGTCCAAATATTCAGCCCCAGCACCAATACGGCCAGATAGAAAAGATTCAGCCGAATCATAACATCAAAAATATCATTGCCCCCTACAAAAATCGAAGACACCGCCCCAAAGCAGAACATCAGCGAGTTGCCAATAAAGAAAGCAACCACCGTGGTAATCAGGCCGGCCTTGCCCGATTTGGCAAACCGAGAAAAATTCGGCGTAGCCGTGCCGCCCGAAACAAAGGATCCAACCACAAGCCCCGCACCGCCAATCACACTCAGCGAGCCGCTGGACGCGGCAAATTGATCGATGATCGTGCCTTCTCCTTTTTGAACCGCCATCACCATAGCAATCGTGCCCAAAATCGCTACCAGTGGCACTGCCACATAGCTGATGATTGTCAATGATTTGATGCCAAAATACGCCGAAGCCGTCATACACACACCTGCTACGATGACTAAAATCCATTCAGCGGTGGCGCTTCCGCCCAGCAGCTGATTGGCAATCGGAATCGCAAACATGGCGATACCCACGCCAAACCAGCCAATCTGTGTAAAGCTGATCATAGCGGATGATAGATACGAACCTTTGGTCCCGAAAGAGCGCTGCGCCAACAGATCCATACTGAGTCCTGTTTTGGCTCCTACATATCCAAGCAGGCCAGTGTATACACCTAAAATGATGCCGCCCACAACCAGCGCCCCTACAAAGCCGCCAAAATCAAGTCCTTCTGCCAGTTCCTGCCCTACCCACATGCTGGCTGAAAAAAAGGTGAAGCCCAGCATGATCATAAACATAGTGATCAAACTCCTGCGTCCGCTCTGCGGCACGGCTGATGCAGCATAATCTGCATCCACTGTTTGTTTGTTACTTTTCATGTTAAATCCCCCTCTTTTGATTAAAGAATATATTGCTTAAGCGCCGCCTTAAACTCGGCAATACGCTGCTCTGCGATCTCACGTACTTCTACGCCGTTTAGGCTATTCATATAGGACTGCTCCTGCTGATAGAGCGCTTTCATATCGTCATCTTCCAGCTTTTCATAGTGGTTCAGACGCTTCCAGTTCTCAAAATCAATCGGCGTCTCATAGCCCAGCTTCTCATCTGTCAGCGCCTTCAGATCAATCTGCCCTGCACGCGCTAAAATGCCTTCCCAGTATTCCAGCACTTCATGAATATGATCCTGTATTTCATACCGTCTGGCGCCGCCGTCATAAATAATGCATTTTTCAAAAAGCGTATTTCGTCTTTGCAGCGTCTGACGACGATAAGCCGGCGCAACGATGCCATCTTTCCAGTAAAAATCCACATAAGGCAGATTGATACCGGAAACGCCTTTATCTTTATATGTATTAAAAATCCCCTCATAATAAACACAGATGAAGCCTTCAAATTCCGGCCAGAACTTTTGAATTTCCTTTGTCAGCTCCTCCATAATCTCAATGCCTGTGTTGCCGCCAATCGTAAATGCAATAATATTACGCAGGCTCGCATGATGCTTTTTATAATAATCCATCACATAGTGCAGACAGTGTACCAGCGTATCTCCGGTTGCAATGATATCTCCGATTAAAAGCGTACTATCCGGCACCGCCGCCAGCTTACTGTATTTAATTTCAAGCCCTGCAATTTCATCCTGTTCAAACACTCTTTCACTGGAAAGAAAGCTGATATCATGCACACAGATTCCGCTCCGGTAGCAGCTCTCCTCCATTGGATAATTCAGCGCCCCTCTTAAAATCGAAAGAATATTGGCGGAACTCACCAGCCCTTTTTCATGCAGATGCTGCATCATACGTGTTGTGGCATTTAGAAGACATTGATATACTTCATATCCCACAACCTCCGGCTGGTTCAGCAGCTTGCGTGTCCCCTCCTCCGAAACGATATAATATTGGTTCAGCAGCTGCCCCGCGTTTAAACGATAGCAGTCTACTCCCTGATCAGAAAACTCCGGTTCCAGCACCGCATTGTTTAATAACTCAAACATGGTCTCCTCCTTTTCTTACACACAAAAAGATAGCCACTCCTTCCTTTCGGAAGGGATGGCTACCCTATATGTTCATGTCCGTTTTATCCTCACACTATGTTTGCACTTTCCTTGTTTTTCCAACAACATTTTCTCCACCTCAAATGGTTTTTACAATCATATACCGAAGGTCGAAAATTGTCAATAGGAAGTTCTGCATATTTTCAGGGAATTAGTCCTCAAAAAAAACATACGCCCCGTCTTTTTTTGCCGCCCATACAGCGCTTTCCTTTGCCGGTATCAGCTTTCCTTCCCCGGCTTCCGTTACCGTTTGCAAAAATTTTGCATTCTGATCATCTGAAATTAACATTCGCATGATAACCTGATCCGTATATTCAGTGTCCAAAATATGAAAGCCGGCTTGATTCATGGTATACTGCATCTTGCCGAGCCAGGTATATTCCATAGGAATTTCATACCGATAATAAATGCCTTTTTCAATGATCCCAGCCGCATCTATGGCAATCTGCGCTCCTTTGGTGTATGCTCTCACAAGACCGCCGGTGCCGAGCAGCGTTCCACCGAAATACCGCGTCACAATGACTAAAACATTTTGCAATTCCTGCCCTAAAAGCACATCCAGCATGGGCTTTCCGGCTGTGCCGGACGGCTCTCCGTCATCGGTAAATCGCTGGATATCCCCGACGCGATAAGTAAACACATTGTGACTGGCATTCCAATATTCTTTACGCGTTTGCTCTATGATCTCTCTGGCTTCATCTTCTGTACTTACCGGCCATGCCTGTCCAATAAAACGCGACTTTTTTTCAATATGTTCATCTATACCATGTTCCCAAACCGTTTTGTATTTCATGAAATTCCTCCTGCTTTTTGCATACACATCAGCTAATACAAGTTCGCTTACAGCGAACTTGGCAAGGAATCCCTGCGGGATTCTTGCGGCCGTTTTCATAACGATATCGCAAGTTTGCCAAAGGCAAACTTGGAGCGCAGAACAAGTACTTAAATAGCCAAAATATATCTGGCTGCACACAAGTTCGCTTGCAGCGAACTTGGCAAGGAATCCCTGCGGGAT
>CANOUM010000082.1 GCA_947570515.1 uncultured Clostridia bacterium | reverse complement strand
TTTTCCGAAGGTAAGGCTATGATGGTCAATAATGCTGACTGGCTGTTGGATCTGAACTATGTTAAGCTGCTGCGCGAGGTGGGCGCCCATTTCTCTGTCAACCGGATGCTTACGGCGGAATGCTACAAGCAGCGCATGGAAAAGGGGCTTAGCTTCCTGGAGTTCAATTACATGATCATGCAGAGCTATGACTTCTACATGCTGTATCAGAAATACGGCTGTAACATGCAGTTTGGCGGCGATGACCAGTGGTCTAACATGCTGGGAGGGACGGAGCTGATCCGGAGAAAACTGGGTAAAGACGCTTACGCCATGACCATCAATCTGCTATTGACAAGCGAAGGAAAGAAAATGGGTAAAACGGCAGGCGGCGCTGTATGGCTTGATCCGAATAAAACAAGCCCGTTTGAATTCTATCAGTACTGGCGCAATGTGAATGACGCCGACGTGCTCAAATGCATCCGCATGCTGACCTTCCTGCCGCTTGAAGAGATCGAAAAGATGGACAGCTGGGAGGGCAGTCAGCTTAATGAAGCAAAAGACATTCTTGCCTATGAGCTGACCAAGCTGGTTCACGGCGAAGAAGAGGCCGAAAAGGCTCGCCAGGCATCGCAGGCACTCTTCGGCGGCGGCGCTAATCTGGAGAATATGCCAACCACCGAGATTGCTGAAAGCGATCTGAAAGACGGTGCGATCGATATCATCACCCTCCTGCAAAAGGCAGGTCTCGCAGGATCCCGCTCTGAAGGCAGACGCAACATCGAACAGGGAGGTGTCGAGGCTGCCGGCGAAAAGGTGACGGATATTGCTAAAACCTTTACAGCAGGTACCCTCGGCGGTGAAGGCATCATCCTCAAGCGCGGCAAAAAGAAATTTGCCCGCATCATCTTAAAATAAGGAGATTCATATGCAGTACAGAAGACTTGGCAAAACCAATCTCATGGTCAGCGAAATCGGCTTCGGAGCCGAGTGGCTGGAGCGCCATCCATATGAAGACTGCAAAGCGCTCATCGACCACGCCGAAACGCTTGGCATCAATATTTTAGACTGCTGGATGGCAGAGCCAAACGTGCGCACGTACATCGGGCAGGCCATCGCCGGACGGCGCGAAAAGTGGCTTATTCAGGGTCATATCGGTTCCACATGGCAGAATGGCCAGTATGTGCGGACCCGCGAAGCGGGAAAATGCCGGGAGGCCTTCGAGGATCTGCTCACGAGGTTGCAAACCGATTACATCGATCTGGGCATGATCCATTTCGTCGATCAGGAAAGCGACTGGCAGGAGGCAACAAGCGGTCCCTATTTTGACTATGTGACAGAGCTGAAAGAAAGCGGAAAAATCCGCCATATCGGTCTCAGCACGCATAATCCGGCTATTGCCAAAAAGGCAGCAGAAAGCGGTTTTATTGAGATGATCTTGTTCAGTATCAACCCTGCCTTTGATATGCTGCCGCCAACGGAGCAGATCGACCATTATTTTGCAGAGGAATATCAGGAGGAGCTGGGCGGAATCGATCCGTCACGGGCAGAGCTTTATAAGCTGTGTGAGCAAAATGACGTAGGTCTCACGGTGATGAAGCCATACGCAGGCGGTCGTCTGTTCAATGCACAGCGCTCCCCCTTTGGCATAGCGCTGACGCCGGTGCAGTGTATTCATTATTGTCTCACACGCCCCGCCGTGGCGGCCGTTATGGCCGGCTATGATACAATTCAGCATATTGAGGAAGCGGCTGCGTACGAGACAGCCTCCGATGAGGAGAAGGATTATGCCTCTGTTTTGGCGGCCGCGCCGCAGCATACCTTTGGACAGGGAGAGTGCACCTATTGCGGACACTGCAAGCCATGTCCGGTTGATATCGATATTGCCATGGTCAATAAGTATTATGATCTGGCCATGATGCAGCCGGGGGTACCGGCTACGGTGAAAGCGCATTATCAGGCGCTGACGCATAGCGCGCAGGAGTGCATAGGCTGCAGGAGCTGCGAGAGCCGTTGTCCCTTTGGTGTGAAGATCGCGGAGCGTATGCAAATGGCAGCACAGCTGTTTGAAAGTTAAGCTTGAACAGGCACGAAAACTCTGGTATAATCAGTTAAAAAAAGGAGGGTGCAGAATGAATCCGGTAGAGCAGAATATTTCATATATGGCTGTTTGCTGCAGCAGCAGTGCATCGAAAACATGCAAAACTGATCTTTTACGGGATTACTGCGCTCTTTTTTAGGTAAATGCCTTAAAATTGCGGTAATTCCTAAGCAGTTTGATCAAAACGGTCAGGCTGCTTTTTTGTGTTCAAAATTGTGTTTAAAAGCATAAAGAGAAAGGAATTACAAAATGAAGGATCAGCTGAAAAAAAGATTAAAAAGAAATATTAAACTGGATTATGTCAATACATTTATCGTCAATCTGAATATGCAGAGCGCGATTTGGGTGCTCTATTTGGTTTACTGCGGGATGAGTCTGGCACAGGTCGGCATTTTGGAGGGGATCTATCACGCCACCAGTATTCTGTGCGAGATTCCGTCCGGAGCGGCGGCAGATTTGCTGGGCAGAAAGCGCAGTATGATCATAAGCCGAATCTGCATTATGATTTCCTGTTTGATTATGCTGTTTTGCAAAAGCTTTTTGTTTTTTGCGCTCAGCTTTATCATACAGGCGATCGGCAATAATTTTAATTCCGGCTCTGAGGAGGCGCTGGTGTATGACAGTATGAAATACATCGGCGAGGAGGAAAACTACCGGCATGTATATGGGAGGCTTAATTTTATCATTGAAATTGCCGGAGCGATTTCAACGGTCATGGGCGGCGTGCTGACCGAATATTCCTATGTCTGGAGCTATGCTGCCTGCACAGGAATTGCCGCTGCGGCGCTGCTTCCCGTACTTTTTATGGAGGAAGCGCCCGGCAGCGGAGCATCAGAGAAGGCAGAGGCGTCAGCATCAGTTATACAGATGGTCCGGCAGCATTTTGTCACCAGCTGGCAAATCTTAAAATCCGATATTCGTATCTTTAGGATCATTCTCTATTACTCTGTGATCGAAGCCGCTTATATGGTGTTTTCCTTTTATGGACAGCAATATTATGCAGAGTTTGGCTATAATAAAATCGAGATCAGTATCATCTTTTTAGCCGCCAGCGGCGCTGCATGCCTGGGAGCGGTACTGAGCGAAGCGCTGTATAAAAAGCTGCAGGAGCGGCTTGCGGTTGTCGCAGCCATCTGTATCGGCGCTGCCCTGATCAGTTACCGGCTGGAAAATATGGGTATATCCATTCTGTTCTTCATGATCGCCAGCTTTTTCAACACGACGCTCTATCCCGTACAGTCCGAAGCGCTCAATCGGTTGATTCCCTCCGAGCAGAGAGCCACGCTCATCTCGGTGGACAGCATGTTTTTTTCCATTGCCATGATCGTCACATTCCCGCTGGCGGGTCTGCTGGCCGACTGGGCAGGGCTGAGCAGCATATTCTTAGGGATCGGAGTTTTGCTATGGATCTTTGTGAATGGCTGGAAAAAACTTGTAAGATAGGACTCAGACGCAGAACAGTCCCTTTCATTTGCAGAATGGCGGTTGACAATCGGTCCTCAAAATGCTATACTAACTGGCATATGAATCAGCGATGAACATAGCTAAGTAGCCGCTGCAAAGCGCCTCAGAGAGCCGGGGTCTTGGGCTGAAAGCCCTGGCGGAGAGATGCAGACGGGCGAATTTCACTATGGGAGCTGCCGGTTAGCGTGCATAGCGTATAGCGCACGGCGCGAAGCGGCTGTAGTCCACCGCATTAAGGGGAGCAAGAGAGAGCCTGATTCCGTATCGAAAAGCCAAGCGGCTGCCGAGGCGGAGACGCTCTGAATTTTGGTGGTACCACGGAGATAACCCGTCCAATGAAGATTGGACGGGATTTTTTATGATATAAAGGAGCGCTGGAAAGAGTGAAAACAAAGATTGAACAGTTAAAAGAAAAGTTTCAGCAGGATATGGCAGCGGTCAAAAATGCCGAGACGCTGGAAAGCATGCGCGTTGCATATCTGGGGAAAAAGGGCAGTATTACGGAGCTGCTGAAAGGCCTGAAGGATCTGCAGGGCGACGAGAAAAAAGAGATTGGCAAGTACATCAATCAGCTGAAAGGCGAGGTAGCCGATAAGATCAATCAAAGGGCTTCCCAGCTGGAAAAAGAGCTGGAGGAGGCTAAGCTAAAGGCCGATAAACGATATGATATTTCTCTGCCCTGTCAGCAGAAGCTGGGAACGCTGCATCCGATTACCATTGTGCAGCGCGAGCTGGAAGAGATCTTCAGCAGCATGGGTTTTGCCGTAGAGGATTTCAGCGAGGTAGTAACTGAATATAACAATTTTGAGGCCGTCAATATTCCCAAACACCATCCGGCGCGGGATATGCAGGATACCTATTATCTGGATAACGGTCAGGTGCTCAAGACGCATACCTCAGCGGCGCAGAATGCGATTTTGAGAAAATACGGCGCTCCCTGTAAGGCAATCTTCCCGGGGCGGTGCTTCCGAAATGAGGCGCTGGATGCCAGTCATGAGACGACCTTTTTCCAGATGGAGGGTATGATGGTCGATAAAAATATTTCGATTTCCAATTTGATCTATTTTATGAAGACCATGCTTTCCGAGGTGTTTAAAAAAGAAATTACCGTGCGCCTGCGTCCGGGCTTTTTCCCGTTTGTGGAGCCGGGCTTTGAGCTTGATATTCAGTGTCCGTTCTGCGGCGGCGAGGGATGCTCGACCTGTAAGCACGGCGGCTGGATCGAGCTGTGTCCCTGCGGCATGATTCATCCCAATGTACTGCAGATGGGCGGCATTGATCCGGAGGAATATACCGGCTTTGCGTTTGGTCTGGGACTGACGCGTCTGGCGATGATGAAATTTGATATTCATGATATTCGCGTGCTTAACAGCGGCAATCTAAAAGCGCTGGATCAGTTTGTGACCATGTAAAGAGAAGAGGAGGATATACGGCATATGTTTTTATCAATGAACTGGATTCGGGATTTTGTCAATCTGGACGGCATTGATCTCGATGATTTAATTCATAAATTTACGCTGGGAACGGCTGAAGTTGAAGGCGTAGAGCATGTAGGCAGCGATATTCAGGATGTGGTTGTCGGACAGATAGTGTCTGTTGAGGATCATCCTAATTCTCAGAAACTGCATCTGCTTAAGGTGGATGGCGGAGACCGCATCTATCAGGTGGTGTGCGGTGCTCCCAATGTGGCAGAAGGGATGAAGGTGCCCTTTGCAAAAACCGGCGGTATGGCCGGCGGTATGAAGATTGAGAAACGTCCTGTAGCCGGTTATGACAGTGAAGGTATGTGCTGCAGCGAACGGGAGCTTGGCCTGAGCGATAACCATGAGGGATTGATGGTGCTGCCGGAGGAGGCTCCTGTAGGGACGGACATCAAAGCATTATATGAAGTAGAAGATCTGATTTTTGAAGTAGATAATAAATCGCTCACCAATCGTCCGGATCTGTGGGGACATTATGGCATTGCACGCGAGATAGCAGCGCTGGCGCATCGTCCGTTGCAGCCCTATGCTCAAAAATCACTGGCTGACTATAACAATCTGCCGGAGGTGCCGATTGAAATTCAGGATACGGAGCTGGTTTACCGCTATGCGGCGCTGGCTGTGAAGAATATCAGCGTGAAGCAGTCGCCTAAAAATATGCAGATTCGTCTCTACCGCTGTGGTATGCGCGGCATTAACCTGCTGGCTGACCTGACGAATTATATCATGCTGGAGCTCGGACAGCCCATGCATGCCTTTGATTATGAGCGTGTGAGCCAGATTGAGGTGGGGCATTTTAAGGAGACCTTTGCTTTTGCAACATTGGACGGCAAGGAGCGTATGATTCAGCCGGAAACGCTGATGATCTGCAGCAAAGGAAAGCCTGTAGCCGTGGCCGGCATCATGGGCGGTCTGGAAAGTGAAATTGTTGAGGGTACGCATAGCTTCCTTCTGGAGAGCGCAACCTTTGATGCCGTAAGCATCCGCAAATCCTCAGCGGCGCTGGGCCTGCGCACCGATGCTTCGATGCGCTATGAAAAAACGCTTGATCCCGAGATGGTGACGGGAGCGATCGGACGGTATCTGCAGCTGCTTTTGGAGATTGATCCGGGCGTTACCGTGATCAGCCGGCTGAGCGATCAGTATGTTAAGCATTATCCCAAACGCAGGATTACCTTTGACAAGGCATATGTGGACCGGATCACCGGGATTGATATCAGCGAAACGCAGATAGAAGAGACGCTAACGAGTCTGGGCTTTGTGCTCAGCCGCGAGGGTAAGGATATGACCGTACAGGTGCCGAGCTGGCGCGCGACCAAGGATGTCAGCATCAAGGCGGATATTATCGAAGAAATCACGCGTATTTACGGCTATGATAATTTCGAAATTAAAACAGCTGAGGTGGCAGTGCAGCCGCAGGCCTATTCCAAGGAGCATACGCTGTATAATCAGATCAAAAATCTGCTGGCCTATTCGTTTGGCGCGCATGAGGTGCATACCTATCTGTGGAACGACGGCAAAAAGCTGGCAGAGCTGGGTCTGACGAACGAGGGTCATTTACATCTTGTCAATTCGGTATCTCCAGATATCGAAACCCTGAGGAGTGAGATGGTTCCTTCGCTGCTGTGCAGCGCGGCGCGCAATAAAGGGTATGACAGTGCGTTTACCGTGTTTGAGATTGGTAGTGTGATTGCAGGACTGAAAGCGGATGGTCTGGGTGATGAGCAGAAGCATCTGGGAGCTGTGCTGTGGGGACGCAAAAAGGATGAGGAAGCGCTGCTGATGCAGGCGAAAGCCCTCACAGAGCGGATTGCGCATGAGCTTTTGGGTACGGCGTTTAGTTATGAAAACGCAGCTCAGGTAAAAGAATGGCAGCATCCGTATAACGCATTTACGATCAGCGCCGGCGATAGCCAGGTGGGCACGCTGGCAGTTGTACATCCGGCGGTATGCGGCAAGGTGGATAAAAAAGCGGCGGCGATTGCGCT
>CANOUM010000081.1 GCA_947570515.1 uncultured Clostridia bacterium | reverse complement strand
CCTCTTCGTCGCTGCGTCCGTATTTTAACGGTACCTCCTCTAAAAAACACTCCTGATTGGCCTCTGTCTCCATATAAGCCAAATATCCTCCGCTAAAATGCAGACTGTCAAGCAGCTGCCTGCTGTCAATATAGCTTCCTCGTTCCCTATACAGGCGATCACTGCTCCACGGATACTCTGCTGCTTCCTTCACCCCCCCTAGCTTCACCGGTTCCGGATGAATATAACGCACCGTCTCCAAAAGCTGCTGCTGCGATTCGATTGGCTCGCTCATATAGCGTCCGCGAAAAAGTTCACGCCCCGCCGGCCATTCAGGATGCTGTTTACGATACCAATACACATAGCTGACCCCAATCCGGCGCATAAAATTCGAAACATCCTCTCCATAAGCCTCCTGCAGTACCATATGAGCATGATTTTCCAAAATGCAGTATGCGTAGAGCTGCACGCCGGTCTTTTCTTTATACCGCAACAGTGTTTCCAGATAGAGTTCCTTATCCTCTGCCAAAGCAAACACAGCCTCCAGCCGCCTTCCCTGCACCACCACATGATGAATTCCCTGTTCCCGTCTCTGTCTTGCTTCTCTGGGCATCTTGACCTCCACCTTTTATTTGCGCACAGCGCAAAGATACTCCCATTATAAGAAAATATCAGACGGCCTGCCAGAACCCCATATGCATAAAACTGCCGGAATTTGACATATTTCATCAAATTCCGGCAATTTGTTTAATTTTTTTCTTCTACTGAAAAAAGTGCTTCTGCAAATTCGCGTGCATCAAAGGGACGCAAATCTTCCATTCCTTCTCCGACTCCTACATATTTAACGGGAATCCCCAATTCGTTCATAATGCCGATGACGACTCCGCCTTTAGCTGTTCCATCCAGCTTTGTTAAGATAATGCCGGTGATCGGTGCTACCTCTGCAAATAATTTAGCCTGACTCAATGCGTTTTGTCCTGTGGCGGCGTCCAGCACCAGCAAAACCTCCCGATGTGCCGTCGGAAATTCCCTTTCCAGAATCCGCCCCAGCTTGCGCAGCTCTTCCATCAGATTTTTCTTATTATGCAGCCGGCCGGCTGTATCACAGATGAGTACATCTGCCCATCTGGCATGCGTAATATCAGCAGCGTCATACACTACGGCTCCCGGATCAGAGCCTTCTGCATGACATACAATCTCCACGCCGGCACGATCTGCCCATACTTTCAGCTGATCGATGGCCGCTGCGCGAAAAGTATCTGCTGCAGCCAAAATAACATGATGTCCCTCTTCTTTTAGCTGGTATGCCATCTTGCCAATACTGGTTGTCTTGCCTGCTCCATTTACGCCGATGACTAAAATGACATTGGTCATCCCTTTGACTACGATATTAGGATTCGCTGTTTCCAAAATACGGCAGATTTCATCTTTAAACAGCTCATAAACCTCTTCTGTTTTTTGCAGTCGCCGTTCTTTGGCTTCTTTTCTGATATTATCTACAATCTGAACTGCAGTCTCCATCCCCATGTCTGCTAAGATCAGGGATTCCTCCAACTCTTCATAGAAATCCTCATCGATTTCTTCATACGACCCAAACACCGTTTCAATATTATTGATCAGACTGCTGCGCGTCTTTTCCAAACCCTTTTTTAATGCACCAAATAACCCCATCGCCTTCTCCCTCCTAAGCCTGCGTCTCCGCAAATTTAACAGATATACATTTTGATACGCCTTTTTCTTCCATCGTTACGCCGTACATCGTATCGGCAGCTTCCATCGTCCCCTTGCGATGCGTAATGATGATAAACTGCGTATGCTCGCACATCTCTTTTAAATAGGCAGCATACCGTCCAACATTCGCATCATCCAGCGCTGCCTCAATCTCATCCAAAATGCAAAATGGTGCCGGATTCAGCTGATGAATCGCAAACAAAAGGGAAATAGCCGTAAGAGCTCGTTCACCACCGGAGAGCAGCATCATGCTCTGCAGCTTTTTTCCGGGTGGCTGTGCAATGATCTCAATGCCTGCTTCCAGTGCATTTTCTCCTTCTCCTAAACGCAAAATTCCCTGACCGCCGCCAAACAACTTCTGAAATACCTCATTAAAAGTTTTGGCGATCGCTGCAAATCCTTTAGTAAACTGCTCCTCCATCTTCTGTGTCAGCTGCTGAATGACTTCACGCAGACTTGCCTCAGACTGCGCGATATCATCTCGCTGCTGATTTAAAAATTCGCAGCGTTCCTGCAGCGCCATCAGTTCCTCAATTGCCTCTACATTAACGTTTCCTAACCGGCGAATCGCTTCTTTTAACTGTGAAACCCGTTTTTTCATTGCGGTCTGGCTGCCCAGATCCTGCTGCCTGTTCTTTTCGCTCAGTGCTTTAGCCGCCCCATAGGTAAGCTCATATTCTTCCCATATGCGATCCTGCAGATCATTCAGATCCTTTTTAGCTCTGGCTGCCTGATTCTCCAGACGAACCTGCTCCTTTTCCAGAGCGCTGAAATTTCGCAGCGTTTCCTCTGCTTCTTTGATGCTCTCATCCCGGCGCCGATCCCTTTCCGCTCTTTGCTCTTCCATTTGACTCATTTGAGCTGCTTTCTCTTCAATCGCCGTTTCTAACTGCTGCTGCTGCCGTTCAATCTGATGAATCTGTGCGCGCGCGGCTTCCGCCTGCTCTCTGCGCTGCTGGCTATCTTCCAGAATCATATCGGCTTCCTGTGCCAAATTCTCGATTTCCTGGGACTCCCAGTCCACGGTTCTCTGCATAAACTGCTGCTGCTGCTTAAAACCAGCCAGCGCAATTTTTTTCTGCGACAGCTCTCCTTTTTCAGCCTCGATTTGACCGCTGAGCACCTCGACCGCATGCAGCGCTGTTTCTTCCTCCTGCCTACGCTGCTTTCTGGTTTCTTCTAAATCCGTCAGCTGCTTGCGGCTCTGCCGCTCTTGTTCTTCATGCTGCTGCTTAGATAGCTTTAGCTCTTTTCTGCTTTGCTCTGTTTCCTGCAGCTGCGCCTGCATATGCTGCAGAATAAAGGATAGCTGCTGCAGTTTTTGTTCGCTTTGTATACGGCTTTGTTCTGCTGTCTGTCTTTCATTTTGCTTTTTTTCCAGATCATGGCTCATCTTCTGCCGCTGCTCTGAAAGCAGCGACACCTCTGCCTGCAGCGCTCTGCCTTCTTCTCTCTTGGCATTCAATTGATGCTGCAGCCGTTCAATTTCACCTTTCCGGCTTAAAATGCCGCCGGCCTTTGCTGTCGTGCTGCCGCCCGTAATCGAACCGCCGATATTAAAAATATCTCCTTTTAAGGTAACAACCCGCACTGCATTTCCATACCTACGCGAGACCTGCGACGCGCTTTCAAAGTCTTCCGCAACCACAACATTGCTTAGCTGCCGGGACATAATATTTTGATAGACCGGATCATACTCTACCAGTTCATGTGCAAACCCGCACACGCCCTTCATCCCTTTGATCACGCCTTCATTTTGAATAGGACTGCGCGCTGTCACGCTGTCCAGCGGCAAAAATGTCGCTCTGCCTCTCTTGGTGCTGCGCAGCATTTCGATCAGTTCTTTGGCGGCTTTTGTCTCCTGAACAATAATATTCTGAATGGCGGCTCCCAATGCAATTTCAATCGCCAGCGTATATTCTCCCGGCACCCGCAAAATATCTGCCACCGTACCATGTATCGACTGATACCTCTTTGGATCTTGCTTTTTTAGCTGCATAACGGCTTTTACACTGCTGCTGAATCCCTCATAATCACTTTCCATATCCTGCAGCCATTTTGTGCGCCCCTGCAGCTCCCTCATTTGTAAAATCAAGCTTTCCTGCTGCTTCTGCTTCTCACGAATTGTCTGCCGCAGCTGCTCTGTCTGTGCGCTCAGCTCCTGCTCCTGCTGCCTGATCCGGTTTTCGGCCTGCACTGCCTCCTCCTGCTTTTGCTGAGCCTCCTTCATTTGCCGCTCCTGCTCTTCTATCTGCCGGTCCAGCTCTGCGCCCTTCTGATCTATTTGTTCCTGCTGTGACAGATCCTGCTCCAAAACAAGGGCATGGCGCTCAGCCTGCGCACGCAGCGCACTCAGCTCCTGATCCAATGATGCCATACGCTTTCTGGCGTCTTCATATACGTCTGTAAGCTGCTGCAGTTTCTCTTCTTTTTTCTCCAGGCTCTCAAGGAAAGCTTTCTGCTCCTCCTCTTCCTTGGCAATCTGCGCTTCCAGCTGCTGCAGCTTAATCTCTTCTTTTTTTACTGTTTCAATCCGTCCGCTCATCCGCTGCTTGACATCTTCTAAACGCTGCTGCAGGGAATCCATTTCTTTTTCACTGCTTTCTGCCTGCTGCATCATCACGCGTTTATCACCCTCGTTGCTTTCCTTCTGCAAGCGAAGCTGATTATGCTCTTCGTAAAGAGTCGTCAGAGCCTTCCGCGCCTCATCCGCTTCTTTCGCATACTGCTCTGAACGTTCTTTAGCCTGCTCCTGATCCTTTCGGGATCCTTCAATTTGCTGACTCAGTTCTTCAAGCAGTTTGCTGACGCGCTCATATTGTCCTTGAAACTCCTGGTATTCTCCTAAAAAGGAAGCCACTTCATATGTTTTCAGTTCTTCTTTTAAACTCAGATATTCTTTCGCCGTTTCAGCCTGCCTCTCCAGGGGGTCCAGCCTTGAGGTCAGCTCTTCTAAAATATCCTGAACACGGCTTAAATTATCCGCTTCTTCCGCTAATTGCTTCTCTGCCTGTTCTTTTCTGCTTTTATATTTGACAATACCGGCGGCCTCTTCAAAAATCATACGCCGATCCTGCGGCTTGCTGCTCAAAAGCTGATCGATCTGTCCCTGTCCGATAACGCTGTAGCCATCTTTACCGATCCCTGTATCCATCAGCATTTCCTGTACATCCCGCAGCCGGCAGCGTCCGCCGTTGATCGTATATTCACTCTCACCGGATCGGTACACCCGCCGGCTGATGGCTACTTCATTAAAATCAACAGCCATCTTTTTATCGTGATTGTCTAAAACAAGCGTCACCTGTGCAAAATTAACAGGCTTTCTGCGCTCTGTTCCGGCAAAAATAACATCTTCCATTTTAACACCGCGCAGCGTTTTTGCACTCTGCTCTCCCAGCACCCAGCGCACGGCATCCGATATATTGCTCTTTCCGCTTCCGTTAGGACCTACAATCGCGGTGATTCCTTTTCCAAATTCGACCTGAATTTTCTCGGGAAAGGATTTAAAGCCTATAATCTCTACACGTTTTAATTCCATTCTATTTTCTGACCGTCTCCCTTTATGATTTCCACATGGCTAATGCCTTTTCGGCAGCCCGCTGTGCCGCTTCTTTTTTACTCTTTCCCTGTCCTTGGCAAATCGGCTTTCCTTCCAGCCATAGCTCGCTGACAAAGGTTCTGTCATGCGGCGGCCCTTCTTCCGCAATGACTCGGTAGACGGGTTTCTCTTTTCCTTTTCCCTGCAAAAGCTCCTGCAGCGTTGATTTAAAGTCAAACTGACGTTCATCCGGTATTTCTTCCAGCCGGCTATATAAAATCCGTTCGATCAGCGCTCTCGCTTCCTCCATGCCGCCATCCAGATATACGGCTCCGATCACAGCCTCTACCACATCGCACAGGATAGAAGGACGTTCGCGCCCGCCTGTCTTTTCCTCTCCATAGTTCATCACGATAAATTCACCAAAAGAAAGTGTTATGGCTATGTAAGACAAAGAAGCCTCGCATACAATTTTCGCTCTAGTCTTGGTCAATTTACCTTCCGGCCAGTCATATTTTTCAAATAACATCTGAGAGGTGCACAGCTCCAGCACGGCATCTCCCAAAAACTCAAGCCGTTCATAATTCGGCGTCTTTTTCTGTTCCTGACTATAGGAAGAATGTGTCAGCGCCTGACAAAGCCACCGGCGCTGACGAAAAGAATAAGCGATTATGTTTTCAAATTCAGTCAACCGCTCATCCGAAATCATCTGTTTCACGTTTCTTCTCCCTTCTTGATTACCACTCCGACAGACTTTTGATAATGTCCTCTACTGTTTTAATTTGCCGGATATCTTCCGGATCATATTCCACATTGAACTCAACCTCACAGGCCATCAGCACCTGCAAAATAGAAGTACTATCCATTTCCAGATCCTCTTCCAGAGACATTTCTTCCGTAATATCCTCCGGGTTAATCTCCATTTCCTCTGCAATAATCTGGCGAACAATGCTCAGCTCGTCTGTACTCATACTTTCCTCCTATTTAAACGCTTTCATGAGATTTATGCTCTTTTTTGAGCTTAGCCCGGATTTCATCATTCACACCCGAATCGATAAAAGTCAGACACTGCCGTACCGCATTCGCGATTGCCACATCGTTAGAATTTCCATGGGCCTTGATCACGGCGCCATCAACCCCCAGCATAGGCGTGCCGCCTACGGCTCTCGGATCCAGATCCTTTTTTAAAGCAAGTAGCGCCGGCTTAATCAGCAAGGCTCCGATCTTGGTACGCAAGCTGGAATACAGCTCTTTTTTCATTTTTTTCAAAATGAAACTTACGACCCCCTCTGTATTTTTCAGCAGCACGTTCCCGGCAAATCCGTCCGTTACGACAATATGCACATCACCGCTCATCACCTCGCGTGCTTCTACATTGCCGATGAAATGCATGTCCTCTTCCTGTTTCAGCAGCTCATACACTTCTTTTACCAGTGCATTCCCTTTTCCCGGCTCTACGCCTACATTTAAAAGTCCTACCTTAGGCTGCGCAATGCCGTATTGTTTGCGAAAATAAATTTGACACATTCTGGCAAATTGCACCAGATAACCCGGCTTGCTATCCATATTGGCGCCCACATCCAGCACCAGAGTAGGAAGCTCTCCTGTTGGCAGTGCCACCGTCAGTGCCGGCCGCTGCACGCCTGCAATCCTGCCCACCAAAAGCGTTGCCCCCGAAAGAACAGCGCCCGTATTGCCTGCCGAAAAAAATCCGTCTACTTCCTGCTGCTTGAGCATTTTTAAAGCCACCACCATAGAAGAATCCTTTTTCTTTCGAAT